>JBBSQE010000018.1:0-23359 GCA_038258095.1 Solirubrobacterales bacterium
GCGATCCGGTCGGGGCCGTAGCGGAGGATCGTGTGGACGTGAGCGGCAGCGATCAGCTCGCTGACCTCCTCCCAGCTCGCGCGCATGAACCCGCCCTTGCCGCGCTGGGATTTGTAGGCGCGTGCGCGCTCGGGGTCCTCGACGATCGACGCCCAGGCCTCGACGGGGTCGCCGAGATGCTCGCGGGCGGCCCGGTACATCTCCAGCAGCACCCCCCTCACATAGGGATGCTTGGGCCGCAGGGGCGAGTAGACGTACCAGGAGAAGGAGGCGCCGCGCGGGCAGCCGCGGGGTTCGTAGTCGGGGACGTCGGGGCCGTTCGAGGGATAGTCGGTCTGCTGGGTCTCCCAGGTGACGAGACCGTCCTTTACGTGGATCTTCCACGAGCACGATCCGGTGCAGTTGACCCCGTGGGTGGAACGGACGACGCGGTCGTGCTGCCAGCGATGACGGTAGGCGGACTCCCAGTCGCGCGAGTAGGTGGAGTGCTCGTTCCAGCCGTCGGCGGAGCGCTGCCGCGGTGAGAAGAACTGCTGCGCCCGCAAAAGCGAGCGTCCGGTGGGGGTCATCGGCGCCTCACGCGAGGCTCCTCTGCGCGGCCTTCCAACGCTCCCGCTTCTCGGCGTACTCCGGCGGCAGCGTCAGATTCAGCTGCTCGGCGATCTCGAGCCAGCGCAGGGCGGCCCGGTGGTCACCCCAGCGAGCGTCGGACTCGGCGGCGGCGAAGGCGACCTCGAGCATCTCCTCGTGCTCATCTGACGCCTGAGTCAAATCGTCCTCGCCGGCGGGCTCCAAATCCTGCAGGGGCTCCATCATCTCGTCCCCGTGGCGATGGAGCAGGGGAGCGAGGCGGCGGGCGGCCACCTTGGCCGGCGGCCACCAGAGCGGCGCAACTCCCGCGGCGGAGGGCTCATCTCCGCCCCCGCCTTCCGAGCGCAGGTAGAGGGGTGCGGCTCCGGTGAAGAGAGCGCCCCGGAGAACGGGACGAAACGGCTTCGCCTCGTGCTCCGGATCGACGAGCGAGGCGATCGAGTCAGCCGCGGCCTCGGCCTGCTGAGCGGCGATGCCGCCCTGCTTGATCGGGAACCAGATGGCATCGCCGGCCGCGTAGACCCGCTCGAGACCATCCACCCGCATGGCGAGATCGGTGCCGATGAACCCGTGCGGACCCTGGGGCACACCCGGAATCGGGGGCACCTCGAGTCGCGGCAGCGCGACCACGCGGTCGGCCGGTAGATGGTCTCCTCCGGCCATCACAACACCGTCGGGCTCGATCCTGCTGGGAGCGCTGGAGCCGCGAAACTCGATCCCCGCGCTGTCGAGAAGCTCGCCGACAGCTTCGGTGGCCCTACGGCCGAACATCTCGAGGGGAGCCCCCTCGGCGCTCGCGATCGTGATCTTGAGGTTGCCATCGAGATGCTCGCGCGCGTGATGGGCCGTGAGCAGTGCGAGCTCGTAAAGCGGCAGTGCCCAGCGGACGCCCACCGGTGTGACGAAGGCGATCCGCTCGACCTTGCCGGCCTCGATCTCCGCCAGCAGCGCCCGGTAGGGCTCGTTGGAGGCGGGACCGGAGTAGGTGAGGGCTCCGGGCAGGGCGTCGACCGGCCGGGCGCCGAGGGCCAGGAGAAGCGCATCGTAGGAGAGCTCCAGGCCGGACTCGGTCAACACCGTCCGGCGCTGCGGGTTGACGACGCTGAGCGCATCCTGGCGAAACGAGACCCCCAGCCCGAGCTCTGCCACGAGGCGGTCGATCCGGATCGTCGACGCCTCTCCCATCCCGAAGGCCTCGCCGAGCGCCAGCGGACGATGCACGAACTCGCGCTTGCGGTTCAGCAACTCGACCGAAACGCGCGGCCCGAGCGTGTCGGTGATTGCCAGCAGCGCCTCCAGGCCGGCGATGCCGCCTCCCGCGATCAGGACCCTGAAACGAGCGTCGGGCGCTTCGGTGTCGCTGAGAGGACCGGTCCCGGGCATGACGGTCAACCGTATTTCCATCAGCCGGCCACGGAAAGGGGGCTGGGCCGCAGATCGCAGTGGCCGTCTACGGAACGTGACTGCGGCCGCGCCGCAGCCGCGCCCCCGGATCAGATCGAGAACGGGCGCTCGGTCAGGCCGTTGTCGAGCGCGTAACGCACCAGCTCCGCGCGCGAGGAGAACTCGAGCTTCTGCTGGATTCGCGTCCGGTGAGCCTCCACGGTTCTGACACTCACGGACAGCATTTCGGCGACCTCCTGGTTGGTATGGCCGAGCGCGACGAGGCCGACCACCTCCGCCTCGCGCTCGGTGAGCCCGTCCGGCGGCACGTCCTCGGTACCACCGCGGGCGAGCTCGACGCCGAGCTCGGGGTCGAGATAGGTGCCCCCGGCCGCGACTTGGCGAACCACCCGGACGAGCGTGGACTGAGCGGCTTCCTTGAGGATGTAGCCGTTGGCCCCGGCGCGCAGCGCAGCGCGCGCATGCGCAGGGTCGGCGTGCATGGTCAGGATCACCACCGCAGTTGGGGCGTCCTCGGTCTCCGTGGCCAGGGACTCGATGGCGTCGACGACCGGCGGGCCCGGCATCGCCAGGTCGCAGATCAGGATGTCGGGCCGATGGGCGCGCACCTTGCGCACGGCCTCTGCCGAGTCCGCCGCCTCGGCCAGGACCTCGATGTCGCTCTCGGCCTCCAAGAGCGTCCGCAGACCACTGCGGACCACCGGATGGTCGTCGGCGATCACGATCGAGATCGTGTCCGGGCCCGACATCAACCGACTCTCACGGTCAGGACGACCTCGGTGCCTTCCCCGGGCGCTGAGGTAATCTCGAGCTCGCCGCCCGCCAGGCCGGCCCGCTCGCGCATGCCACCGAGCCCCAGCCCGCCGCCGGACGTTGCCCCCGGATCGAAGCCGACTCCGTCATCGCGAACATTGGCGCTCAGCACGTCGCCCTCACGCAGGATCGCGATCTCGACCGTCGCGGCGTCAGCGTGCTTCGCCGTGTTGGTGAGCGCCTCCTGGATCACCCGGTAAACCGTCGTCTCCAGGGCCGGGTCCACCCGCCTCTCGAAGCCTGAGTGCCGGATGGAGATCTCGGCACCGCCCTCCACGGAGCTGCCGGCCGCGAGCTGCTCGAGCGCAGGGATCAGCCCGAGGTCGTCGAGGGCCGCCGGCCGAAGACGCCCCGCGACCCGGCGCAGCTCGCGCATCGCCTCGACGACCTCCCTCCCCAAAGCGGCCGCTTCGGTTCGCACCGTCTCCAGGTCGTCCGCAGCCTCGATACGACCCAGGCCCAACGAGAGGCCGGTCAACCTCTGTGCCGTCTCGTCGTGCAGGGAGCGGGCGACGCGCCGCCGCTCCTCCTCCTGCGCGGTGATCACGCGCCGGAGCACGGCGCTGCGCAGATCGTCCTCGATCTTCTCCGAACGCAGTTGCAGTTCAGTTTCCGCGGCCTTCCGCTCCACTTCCGCCAGGCGCTTCCGCTCGGAGGCATCGCGGACGACGGCGGTGACGAGCAGCCCGTCCCCGGTCTCGGAGGGTCCGAGACTGATCTCGACCGGCATCTCCCTCCCATCCCGGTGGCGAGCGGTCAGCTCCATGCCCACACCCATCGGGCGGCTGCGCGGGGCGCTGACGTAGGCCGAGCGGTGGAGGCGATGCCGCTCCCGTACGGCCTCGGGAACGAGGATCTCGACCGGCTCGCCGACCATCTCGTCCCGTGAATAGCCGAAGAGCGCCTCCGCCTGCCCGTTGACTATCTGGATCGTTCCGCTCTCATCGGCGATGACGATCGCGTCCGGGGCGGATTCGAGCAAAACCTGGAACCTCTGCTCAGATTCAGTCGGCACGAGTCTCCCACCGTACCTCTCGACGGTCGCGGCCACCCGAGCAGAACCCGGTCGAGCGGCCGCCTGCAACGCGGATGGTCGACCGGGACTTCGCCAGCCCGCCGACCGGCCGGTTCGTGTGTAGGCTGCCGCCGAGCGAATCAGGCGGGGGTCAGGGCGACGTTCGGGGAAAGCGGCCACGACTCTCGTCGCGATGCTTGCGGGGATCTGCTCACTTCAGGCGCTCTCGTCGGCGGAGAACATGACTCGCGGCGGCAAGGCTACGGAACGCATTCGGGCCTCCGACCCGCTCGATCCACCCGGACAGGTTCAGTTGCAACCTGATCTGGAGGGATCTCGGAGTCCGGGCGTCGCTTACCGCCTTCGGCGGCGAGTCGGGGTCATGCACGAACGACACCTACACCGGCGCGATCCTGACCGACAAGCGCTGGCACACCCCCGACGGCATCAGGGTCGGTAGCAGAAGGCGGACCGGGCCTATAGATCGGTCGGCTACGGACGCCATTTCGCCTGCCCGGCGACGGGGTATGTCTACGGAACCCATCGAACGGACTGCACCACGGGCCGGCTGCCGAACGTGATCGCACACACCTCGCGGCGCCGAGTGCTGGTTCTCTACGTCTACTGGCACGGCTGCGAGTAGACAGGAGAGAGCTCAGTCGTCGAGACCCTCGCGGGCACGCTCGGCGGCTTCCATGGCGGCGAGTGTGCCGAGATCGCTCCCGCCACCCTCGATCGCGGCCACGGCTTCCGCCTCGGCCGCCTCCGCGCGTGTGCGCTTTGCTCCCTCCGCTCCCCCCTGCTTTGCCGCAGCGAAGCGGGCGTCTGCGCGGGCCTCGTCGGCTGCCTCTTCGGCGCGCCGCGCCGCCTCGGCATCGATGCGCGAATCGTCGAGATCGAAGGCCGCCTTGGTCTGCTTCGGGTTGACGAGAATGGGCACCGGATTGCCGGGCTCGGGCAGCTTCAGCTTGAAGGCCTTCTCCTTGATCGTGAGCTGCACGGGCTGGCCGTCCCGCCCGGTGAGCTCCACGACGTATTCGCGAACATCGTATGTCGCGCCGGGGTTGGTCGGTCGTAGCGCACACGCTCGACGACCTTGTGCGTGACCAGGGTTGCGTCGATCGCTTCCCATCCTCGACGGAACATGGAACGAGCATAGAGCGGGGTGCGGGTTTGGTGTGGCCGTTCTTCGGCCGGGGGTATGCTCGACCATCACGGAGATCCGATCCGAAACGAAGCCGCGATGTGCCGTTCGGGCGGCATCGCGCGAGAGGGGGAGACATGGGTCTTTTCGACAAGGTGAGCAAGGCCGCCGAGGGACTGCAGGCCCAGGGGGCTGGGCCGAGCGCTGCGGCAGGCGCGGCCGAGGTGCGGGTCCCGGCTTCGCGGGCGAGGTGCCCCGCCTGTGGAGAGGCGAGCGTCCACGTCGGCCCGCCGGGGTTCCTGCGTTGGAACACCGGCAACGACGTGGTCGGGATCGGCAACGACATCTTCCTGCGGACCTCGAACTTCGTCAGCGCCTCGCCGACCGCCTCGCTGGTCTGTGCCTCGTGCGGCTGGTTTGAGTTCTACGTTCAAGATCCGGCCCAACTCGCCGCTGTCGCCGCAAACTGGCCGCGGCTGGAGGCGGACTGAGAGTCTGGGGCTAAACGGGCCGGTCCCGGTGGGGGATCGCCAGATGGGGCGACGACACTCGCCGTGAGGATCGCATCTGGTTGTCAAGGACTTCGACCAGCCCATGCCGTTGGGCGGTAGGTCAGACTGACCAGATGAGCGATCCGCTCCGCGTTCATCGCGCCTCCCTGTTCCATCCACCGCTCGGGTAGCCGTTGGCGCGCGGGGATGGGAACCTTCAGGACCTTCCGGTTGATCTTCCGGGCGACGAAGCGGGCCCGCTTCGACGAATCGGAGTACGCCTCGCTGTGGCGATCGCGCTCATCACCTTCGTCGCCGCCGTGTCCTACGCAGGCCGGGACGGCTTTGTCGATCCCGACCAGGCCGACGGGAAGATCACCGTCCTCGACGCCTTCTACTACTCGACGGTGAGCATCACGACGACCGGTTATGGGGACATCCGCCCGGTCTCCGAAGGTGCGCGTTTCGTCACCACTTTCCTCGTCACCCCGGCGAGGGTTCTGTTCCTGATCCTGCTCGTCGGCACAACGTTGGAGATACTTGCCGAGCGCAGCCGCAAGGCAATCCGGATAACCCGATGGAGGAGAAAGTTGCAAGACCACACGATCGTCTGCGGCTACGGAAGCAAGGGCCGCAGCGCAGTCCGCACCCTGCGCGCGAAGGGCGCGAACGCTGAGAGCATCGTCGTCATCGAGCCCAGAGAGCCTGCGCGGGCGACGGCCGTGGCGGATGGCTTGGCCACGGTCGCGGGCGGGGCGACAACCCAGGAGTCGCTGCACCAGGCCGGGGTCGAGTCGGCGCGAGCGCTGATCGTCGCCGTCGACCGCGACGACACCGCGGTGTTGGCGACCCTCACCGCGCGCGAGCTCAATCCCAAGGCGACGATCGTCGCCGCTGTTCGCGAGGAGGAGAACGTGCACCTGTTGCACCAGAGCGGCGCCGACGCAGTGATCACATCCTCGGGAGCCGCCGGACGACTCCTCGGCCTCTCCGCGGAGACCCCTCAGGTGACCGAGGTGCTGGAGGACCTGCTCACTGTCGGTGAGGGACTCGACATCGCAGAGCGAGCGGTCACAGAGGACGAGGCGGGACCGACCCCGCCGCGCCAGCAGGAAGCGATCCTCCTGGCAGTGGTGCGCGATGAGGAGATCCTGCGCTTCGACGACAAGCGCGCGGCCGAACTAGAGCCCGGCGACAGGGTGATAGAGCTGTTCAGCCACCGTCATTGAGGGCTCGCGGCCTGTAACCCGGCTTGAGCTCGACGCCCCTCGAGTCCGTGGGGTCAGAGGTCGGTCAGCGCGGATTCTCGGGCGCCACGACCCCGAGCTGGTTGCACACTGCCCGAACCAACCCCGGTCCGATGTCCTGTGCCGCGGTATCGGTGAAACCTGGTCGTCCGGCCCGCGCCACTTCGCATGTTTCGATCCGCCGACCTCGCGGCAGCGATGAGCGCGCAGGTGACGTTGGAGATCTCGGCGCTTCACGCAGCGGCGGTGAACCGCCGATGCTCGCGGTCTAACTCCACACCGAGCCGGCAAGCTCCTCGTCAGGGGTCAGCACCGTGCGAAGGGCGTCGAGAACGTTCTCGCGTGCCTCCAAACGATCCCGCCGGGTGGCTCCGATGACCAGGATCGGCAACCACGAGTTCGATCGCGAGCGCTATGGCACAGAACGGGACGTTCTGTGCCTGGTCAGAGGGCTGGGCAAGGTGCCGCGAGCACATTCGCAACCCCTGAGGGACACGCGCCGTGCGTCTCGATCAAGCCGGTGAGGTAATCGGCCTGACGATCGTCAATGCGAAGTGGCTACTCGAGCGTGACGAAAGCTGATCGTCACGATTCCGGAGCGTGTCGAGTCATCGCGGGCGGATCTCGAGCCGGCGCTGACGAGCTCGACGGGCTGACGAGATCCGGAAACTCCGCGTCGCCGGCGTCCGGTCGACCCCGCCCGGGCCCCTGGCCCTCACCTTGAAGGTGTAGCGGCCGCGCTTCAGGTTCCTGTACCTCCTCGGCGAGGAGCAGCGCCTGAACCTCCCGCCGGTCCTTCTTCTCCCCGAGTTCCTGACCAGCGCACAGGCGAAGCTGCTGGTTGCCCCAGTTCCCCTGAACCGAAAGCCCGCGAAACCCGCTCGAGGCCGGATCGTCGCACGGGCCAACTTCGTCTGCGGTGCGGGCGGCACGGTCATAGAGCCCCTGCCGATGTACGCGTTACCGCCGATTCCGACTGCGACGCAGAGGGACTGCGAGGGACAGGAGATCGCCGCCAGCCTCTGATCTGAGATGGACTGCGCCGTGTTGTAGTAGGTGGTGCCACCTGCACGCGGATCGGTGGAGGTGAGGACCTGGCCCCCGTCGGCCACGACACACAGGGAGGCAGAGGGACAGGATACCGCCGACCCGCCGGGGCCTTGTTCGGATCTCCATGTGCTCTCCCCATGCCGGGGATCGGTCGAGGTGGCGATGAACCCGATGGAGAACCCGAAGTGGACCTGGGAGATGTCCACGGCAACGCAGAGCGAGATCGATGAACAGGAGATACCCGCGTGGTAACCAATATCCGCTATCTCCCAGGCGTTCGCACCACCCGTCGGGTTGGTCGAAGTGAGAACGCCGGAAGGAGCGGTCGCCGCGCAGAATCTCCTCGAGGGGCAGGAGATCGCGCCGAGCCACGTGCCTTGCGGATTGGTCTTCTTCCATGACGCTGCCCCACGGGTGGGAGTCGTCGACGTGAGCAGGTTTCCGGAATCGTCGGTGGCCACGCAGAGCGTCGGCGCGGGGCAGGAGATCGCGGTCAGCCGGCGTCCGTTGTCGATGCCGACCAGACGCCAGGCCGCAGGCCCACCCGTCGGAGCCGTCGAGATCACCGCGTTGCCGGCGGCGTCGGTCGCCACGCACAGGCCGTTGGAGGGACAGGAGATCGCGGTCAGCGGGTTGGCGTCGACCGTCACCCTCCTCCAGGGGGAATTCTCGCCGGCCGGATCGGTCGAAGTGAGGACATTGCCGCTGTCATCGGTGGCCGCGCAGAGGGTGGCGGAGGGACAGGAGATCGCGGTCAGATTATTGGCGCCATCGACCTCTGCGGCGCTCCACGCCGATGCTCCTCCGGTCGGGGCGGTGGAGCTGACAATGGCCCCCCTTTCGTCGGGGGCCACACAAAGCGAGGCGGCGGGGCAGGAGATCGCGGTAAGCGCGGCGGCGCCGTCCACATTTACCTTTCGCCAAGCCGCGGCTCCTGCGCTCGGACTGGTCGCGGTGAGAATGCTTCCGCTTTCATCCGTCACCGCGCAAAGCGATGCCGATGGACAGGAGATCGCGGTCAGCCCGCTCGAGTTGATCTGTGCGCTGCTCCAGGCCGCGGGCCCCCCGGTCGGGTCCGTCGAAGCGAAGATGCTGCCGCTGACATCGGTGGCAACGCAGAGCGCCGCCGAGGGGCAGGAGATCGCGGTGAGGCGCCTGCCGGCATCGATTTCGGCGCTGCTCCAGGCGCCCGCTCCACCCGTCGGATCGGTCGAGGTGAGGACATTGCCGCTGGCGTCGGTGGCCGCGCAGAGGGTGGCGGAGGGACAGGAGATCGCGGTCAGATCGGCATAGGTCGAGTCGATCGTTGTAGCTGCCCACGCCGGGGCCGCGGCGGCCGGGTCTGCCGAGATCTCTACCTGCTCCCCAGCGATCGCGACGCAGAGGGAAGCGGACGGACAGGAAATCGCGGTTGGCTGGTCACCGCTCCCCCCGACTGACGTGGCCCTCCAGGCCGCCGACCCTCCCCTCGGATTGGTGGTGGTGAAGATCCTGCCGCTTGGGGGGTTGATCACCTCGTCGTGACTTCCGATCGCCGCGCAAAAGGAGACAGAGGGGCAGGAGACGGCGCCCAGAGGGTCGTGGTTATTGATCGAGGCGGTGCTCCAGGCGGCAAATCCCCCGCTCGGGTCGGTCGAGGTGAGGACGTTGCCGGCAGCGTCCGTTGCCACGCACAGCGAGACCGCCGGGCATGAGATCCCCTCAAACCGGTTGGGCTGTGCGAAGGGTGGCTGGTTGTCGATCGGGCGCGGAGAGGACCAGGTGAGTGGCGAGCTGGCATCCGCGCCCACGGGCATCAGTGCGAGGAGGAAGAGGAGAGCGGCGATTGCCCAACCGGCCCGCGAGCCCAACCGCCTCCTCGGCCCTGCCCTCGTTCGGAAAATCTGCCTGTTTCCAGCAGTATTCAAATCGCTCCCACTCCCTCGCCAAGCGTAGCCGAGAACCGAGGGGCGGTCAATACCGAGAATGGGAGGCTAAAGACGCAAGCCACGGAGAAGAGGGGAAACCGAGGCTTCTGCGCGAAAGTCCACGTCCCACGAACAGCTCTGACTGGGACTGCGCGAAGCCCTGCCAGGCAAGAGGCTCGAAACCGGCTGATTCAAGGGTTCGGGCTGTGCCTGCCAACCCGAGCGCAAACCAGCATCCCAGAGCGGCTTGCGGACCCTCCACCCTACGCGCCCGACTGGATTCGAACCAGTGACCTTCGGTTTCGTAGACCGACGCCGTCCCCCGCAAACCGCTCTGGAATGCGGATTGCGCCAAAGAATGAGACCAAAATGAGACATGACACCTGCGGCTGATTCAGCCGAAGGTCATGGGTACTGCCCCTCTGGCTCGAGGCTGACGTCAGGGCGGAGCTGCGAGCCAGCTCCCGAGGCCGCTCATCGCTTCCCCGTGAGGCGAGTTCGAGGCTCTTGGCGAGCCTCTCGACCTCCCCGGCATCCGGCCTCGCCGCCGCGGCGGGGATCCAGGTCGCACCGGAGACCTCCAGGATCGGTGCGACGAAGCGAACGGGACCGGTGTCAGCGCGGGCTCGCCGGAAGAGCGATCGGCCGCTACCCCAGCCCTTCGAGACGCTGGCTCGTCACAGCTCGTTGACTCGGGCTCGATAGCTTGGCTGTGCGCATTTATCGATATATACGCGTACATCTCTTTACACATCTGATGTAAGTCATTATAGTCCCTCGAACGTGAGCGAGCACCAGATAATCGTCAACCTGAGCGGGGATGCCCTTCGGACTGCGCTCGACCGCGCTGACGCCGCGGGTTTCTCGCTGAGCGATCTGTTCGAGGCGATGCTTCTCGCCGACGGCGAACGCGACGATCGGCGTCCCGGTGTGGACTACCCGGTCACGGCCGACGTCCTCTCCCCGAGCATGCCAGAGCTCCTCAGCGCCCCGGAGGGGGCGCGCGGTCAGCTCCCGTTCCTCACCAACCGGCTCAGCCCGATAAAGGTCGCCGCGAAGGCGCTCACCGAGCTCGCCGGCAAGGAGGGAGGGTGGCCTGCGATCGGAGACTTCCAGAGGCAGGCCGGATCCAAAGCGCGAAGCCTTGGCTTACGGCTCCGCAGCGAGGATCAGAACGCTGGCCGCCGCGGCGCCTCGCGCCGGTGGACCGGCTACCCCGTAGGCGACGACGAAGGCGCCGCCCGCGAGCGTTTTGTCGCCTCCTTCGCGGCCGACTCCAGGGACGGGAGGTTGCGCGGCCCGCTGGTCGTTCTCGGGCTAGCCGCGTTGACGGGTGACGGGCGCGTCGCCCTGACTGGCGACGGCTTTGAGCTGGCGGGGGCGCTGAGCCCTCTGACACATGCGGGCGAGCGGACGCTCTCCGCGGACGAGATCGAGATTTTCGCGCGCCGCCTTCGGGCCGCGACGGACGAAGCTATGGCAATTGGCGAGTTTCTCGGAAGCGTGCGGCATGTCGCCGGGGTACAGACGAACCTTGACGCGCTGCTCGCTACCCGCCATCCAGACTGGAGCGCCAATCGGGCGTCGGCTGAACGAGCGGCGATGCTCGGCCGCCTCGGCGAGCTCGGCGTGCTCGAGGTCGAAGGCCGCGGATCCCGGGCGAAGATCAAGCTGTTGGACACAATGGGTTTCGAGCAATGAGGAGGAGCAAGTGACTGCGAAGCTGCCTAAGGATCTGTCGGAGCAGGTGTTCGAGATCACCGACTCCGGCGCCGTCGAGGACCTGCTCGCCGAGATCGCCAAGGCGGTCAGCGGCGTCACCTGGAAGCCGGTCGGCGGCATCGAGAACAACGTCCACACCATTGAGGTCTCGACGGACCCGGCCCTCGCGCTCACCGAGCGCCCGATCAACGGCATCGACGCCGTCCTCGACCTCGCGGCACGGGAGCGGGGCGCAACGGCCCCGACTCCGCATGTGGCGGCCCAGCAGTGGTACGGCGTATCCCCGGCGGGCCTGAGCGCGATGTCAGACGAGGCCCGCCGCAGCCTGGCGGAGATGCTGCAGGTCACGATGCTCGAGTCCGGCGACGCGAAGCGGCCCACCATCGTGATCCAGGACCGCGGAACCGGCCAGCTCCCCGACGACTTCCCGAAGACGCTCCTCAGCCTGCTGGAGTCGAACAAGAAGGAGCTGCCGCACGTGATGGGCGTGTACAACGCGGGCGGGGCGGCGTCATATCGGTTCGCGGAATACACCATCATCGTCTCCCGACTCGCGCCCAGCCTGCTTAACGGCCACAGCGACGAGATCGGTTTCAGCATCGTCAAGTACAACCCTCTCGATCCGGATCGGTTCAAGTCGGGGACCTACGAGTACCTGGCAGCCAAGGACGGCTCGATTCTGCGGCTGGACCTTGCGGAGCTGCCCGACCTACCGTGGGGGACGTACGTCAAGCTCATCGAGTACGAACTCTCGCGGTACTCGCGGGCAGCGCACGAGCCAAAGCAGAGCCTGTGGCACCTGTTCCACGCCGCGCTGCCGGATCCCGCCCTGCCGATGCGAATCGTCGAGCGACGCGACGACCGCTTCACGAGCGTGCGCGGCGTCGAGCGCCGGACGGTCTCCGGCCTTCTCTATCTCCTCAGCCGCAAGGGCACGGCTGACTACTCCGACGTTCGCGAGATCGATCTCGGCCCCGCGCTGGGACGGGTCACGCTGCGGTACTTCGTGCTCAACGAAGGCCGCGATCCCGACGCCTACACCACTGCCAAACAGGGCCTGACCATCACGCTCAACGGCCAGCGGCAGATAACGAGGGACCGCTCGTGGGTAAAGCGGGTCCTCGACCTGCCGTTCCTCTACAAGCGGATGGTCATCGTCGTCGACGGGACCGGGCTCACGAACGCCGCGAAGCGCTCGGTGTTCGCGTCGACGCGCGAGAGCGGCGTTGACTCGCCCGAGGCGCAGGAGATCATCGACCGTGTCGTCGACGAGCTCGACCAGGACGAAAACTTGAGCGAGCTCGACGAGCAGGCGAAGCACCGGGTACTGGAGGACGCTCAAAAGACGACCACCAAGAAGGTCAAGAAGCAGCTGGCCGAGCAGATCGGCGCGTTCCTGCGAGGCGAGTTCACCGGCGGGAAGGGCGGCCGCAAGCGGAAGAAGCGTCGACGTCGGCGGCCGCACCGTCCCGGGCCGGGGCCGGTAATCGACGACTCGGCGATGCTTGAGACCCCCAACACGCTGAAGATCCTGAACGACCCGGTGCGAATCGAGCCCGGGGCGACGAGCTCGCTTCGGCTGGAGATCAACGCGAAGAACGGGTTCCTGCCGAAGCACTCTGACGCGCTCTCCGTCGTCCTGGGCCCGGAGCTCGCTGAGCACGTCTCCGTCGCATCGAAGGGACGGCTGCTCGGGGGGAAGGTGCGCGTGACGCTGCAGGCCTCCCCAGAGGCACCGATCACCTCCTCGACGATGAGCGTCGCCCTCGTCGTGCCGGACCTGGGCGTGCTCTTGACCGCCGATGGCACCATCGAGGTCGTCAGGGAGGAGGACACCGACGAGGAGGACTCGCGGACCGGGGGCGAGCCGAACATCGACGTCAACTGGGTCGGGAAGGACAAGTGGACGGAGTTCGCGCCTGAGTGGGACGAGCAGACGGTAGGCGTGTGCAACATCCGGCGCGAGGACCCCTCCGACCCCACTGCCATCACGAAGGTGGAGTGGGTCATGAACACCGACTTCGCCTCTTACAGCCACGTGATCGAGGAGAAGCATCTCGGCGAGGATGCGCTTGCGCGCTTCCGCGAGTCGTACGAGTACCCCGTTCTCCTGGGCTTGTTCCGGCAGCGCCTCGCTGAGGAGGGAAAGGAGCGCGAGGCCGACGACGAGGGCCGGACGATCGAGATCCCGGACGACTACGTGCGCGGCGAGCAGGCCCGTATGGCGCGCGCCGTCCTAATGGCGATGGAGCCGAACATCCAGGTCGCCGAGGCTGTGGAGGCCGAGCCGGTGGGTGCCGACGTGTGAGCGCAACCCAATCAATTTCGGCCGCCCCGAAGGCTTCATCTCGCGCCCGTCCGGGCGGTCATGCAAGGAAACCGCTCGCTCGACACCCGCGTCGAGGTGACGCTTCGGTCGACGCGCCATTGGGTCGGGCTGCGTTGCTTCAAGAACTCGCGGCCCGGGCCGGGAATGCGCGTGCGGACATCCTCTTCACAAGGGCGCGACTCGCCATGTTTGTACTCCGGCACGATCGAGCTCGCAAGCGTAGAAGTGCCGGAGGCCGTGGGCGTGGGCCCGCTTCGCGATCCCGGCCCGGCGTGCGAGCCGGGGCAGGGCGGCCCCCACATAGCCCGGACTGTAGGTGCGCAGCGCCTCGAGCTCGACCTGAGAGACCGGCACGTCGCGGGACTTCGCCAGCGCCTTGTCGCCGGGCGTGGCCCGAAGGAGACCGGGGCGGTCTTGCTCTTGCGCCTCCTCGGCCGCAGTGGGAGGCCTTGGACCGCGTGAACGGGCCTCGGGCGCGGGCGAACTCTCGGGGCTACGCCCCTCGGCAACCGAGTTGTCTACGTCAGGTGAGTGTCAACGCGGGAGTGGGGTCCAGGCCAATCCCTATTGGTCACGGCGTAACTCAGGATCGCCCCTCCACCAGCTCCCTCCAAGAAGCCTGGCCCTCGCTGCTTACACCCTGCTCGCGCATCCGAGCCGCGAACGCACCCGGAAGCTCAGACTCAATATGAACCGCGGGCGTGGACGAGAGCACGGCAACTGAGCTGATCAGCTCGACCGTGCTTTCGCAGACTACGAGCAGGACGCCGTCGCCTTGGAGCGCTTCCCGCTGGACGCGCTCGCGGTCCATTGGCGACTGCCTTTCGGCGATCACCACTAGGAGAGCAAGGTCAGCGCCCAGCTCGGCGGCCTCTCGTGAGAGCTCAAGAGCGATTGCCTCGCCCGCGGGCAGCTGCTTCACCTCGACTGGGAGAACGAGTTGCCCTCCGGAGCTCACGCGTACGTCGCCCGGATGCGGGCTGTTGATCGGCTGGAGCTCCACCTCCTCGAACACGCAGTCAAGCGTGGCGGCGACAAGCGCCTGCGCGCGCCGACCGCCCTCCGGATCCTCGCGGACGAAGCGGTCGATGATCCCGACCAGGTCCTCGAGCGCGACATCGCTCTCGATCGCTCTGGCGGCGCGAGTGGCTGCTCGCTCCGCCACCTGTACGGCCATTCGCACCCGAAGAAAGGCCGCCAAGACCCGCAGCGCCTCCAAGCGGTCAAGTCGATTCAGATCTCGCAGGCTGTCGAGAAACGCCTGGAAGGCCGGTCTCGCCTGACCGGAGATCTTGGTGAACTCGTCGATCCGCACCGGCCCGCCCCGGAAGGGGCTGTTGTTGAGCGGCCAGCGGCCTTGGGCGCTGAGGTGGTACCGACCTTCATTGTGTTGGGCGAGAAACTCGGTGGCCTTCCGGAGGCTGTAGCCGCGCGGCCCAGCACCCTCGTCCTGAGCAAGGCTGTCGACTCGCGGGTCCGTTGCTTTCGCGAGCATCGCCCCGCCCAGCGCCGCGATGTAGGTCTTGATCCCAAGTCCCCCAAGGCGCTCGACGCGCCTGATCCAAACCTGGGGAAGATCCTCCTTCGAGCGAGCCAGCTCGATGGCATCATCAAGGACGAGCATGAGTGCTTGGTCTTCGAGCCTGATCCCCACGCGCTGAAACCTAGCTCGGCGCCGCGATGCCGACCGTCGGCCGTAGTGGGGCGAGCCGTTGCTCAGGCAGCGAGAGCAAGCTCGGGGCCCCTCGCGCAGCCGAGTCGCCGAAGCTCATCGGCGATCGCCGAGGCGACGGCTGCGCCGAGCATGGGAGGAACGGCGTTGCCGAGCTGAAGTTGCTGCTCCCGACGGCTTCCGAGAACCTCGAACTCGTCCGGGAAGGTCATCAATCGCTTCACCTCGGCGACGCGAAGGCGCCTGTTCTCCCAATGGAAGGGACCGACCCACGGGCCCGGCTGTCCCTGAATCGTTGGGGAGGGCCTCTCCGGATGCAGCTTCAGCAGGAAGTTCCAGTAACGAGAGCGCCATTCGAAGCGAGGACGCCGATGGCCACGCTGCGCGGTCCAGAAGAGGTAGTTCTCGCCGGGCGGAACCTTTCGCAAACTGTCTGCGTATGTCCCAGCGATTTTCTCCTCCGTCTCAGGCGGGTTGAGCCTGGTCGGCAGCGAGGCAAGCGCTTCCCCCGCGCTCACGTGGCGCGGGAGCTCCTTGTCCCACCCCTTCCGCGTCTCGTGGGGGCCGGAGTGCGATGGTTCTGGCCAGGTGAACTCCCAGTCGTTGGCAGGTTCCTGAATCAGGTCGCGTCGAATACCAACGCAGCAAAGTCTCTGCCGAAGCTGGGGAACCCCCAGATCGGCGGCAAGGAGAATTCGGAAGTCAACCGCGTATCCGGCGTCGCGGCTCGCACTGAGGAACCTCTCCAGCACAGCTCGATTTTGGTTTCGGTAGGCGAGCCCATAGACGTTCTCCATGAGGAAGGCTTGCGGTTGAATCCCTCTCAGCATCCGCACGTACTCGTCAAGCAGGCTGGCGCGCGGGTCCGCGCCAGCGCGCTTGTAGGCAAGCCAATAGCCCGACTTCGAAAAAGGCGTGCATGGGGGCCCACCGTGAAGTAGGGCAGCCTCACCTCGCTGGAGGCCACTTCGCTCGAGAAGATCTCCCGGCTCGGTGTCCAAGATGTCGGTCAGCACAGCCTCCTCCCGAAGGCGCGGGAAGAACCGGTCACGATTCTCGATCATGGTCGCGCGGGCGGTGTCATTGAACTCGACGGCAGCGACCGTTTCGAAGCCGATCTGCTCGCAGCCGAGGTCAAGGCCGCCTGCTCCCGAGAAGAGTGAGATCGCATTCATCACGAAGAAGGTAGAAACTGGCTCCGATGGAACCGAGGTCTCCCGCCCTTTCGGATCTCCCGCAGATCAAGGTCCCGCCGGCCCCGGCTGCTTCGTCGCCCGCGGTCAGGGCGGTGATGAAGGGCAACCGGAAGCGCGACACCAAGCCCGAGCTCGCCCTCCGTTCCGTGCTTCATCGCCGCGGCTTGCGGTATCGCGTCAACGCCAGACCCTCTCAACCGCTTGCTTGCCGCGCCGACATCGTCTTTCGACGTCAGAAGGTCGCGGTCTTTGTCGATGGATGTTTCTGGCATGCGTGCCCGGAGCACGGGACGAGTCCGCAAACCAACGCCAGCTATTGGAGCCCGAAGATCGCAAGGAACATCGAGCGGGATCGCCGCAACGACTCTGTCCTTGAGGCGGCGGGGTGGACCGTGATCAGGGTTTGGGAGCACGAACCTGCCGAGGAAGCGGCAAGTAGGGTCATTGATGTGCTCGGGACGGCCAGCTGAGGCCGCGGAGCTCCAGAACGACAGAGGAGACAACCAACATGGCAACCGATGAGCGGGTCGATCAGGGCAAACCCCGCTGTCCACGGTGCGGCAGCCGCGAGGTGCGCGAATGGGATCTCGTCCGCGTCCCATATGTGGTGTTGGAGCTTGCCCGCAACAAGGTTGGCGAGGTATTCGTTGCTGACCAACGGGAGGGCGGATGCCCTGCATGGGATGGCGGCCGGTTCGACTCGCTGATGTGCCGTGACTGCGATTACGAGTCGAGCGACTGCGCAGAATTCTTCCCAGGGGCTGTCCTTCCGCTGGGCGAGAGCTGACCGCTTCCAGCTGGAACACGAGTCCCGACTTCATCAGCCGATCACGTCGCGAACCTGGTCGAAGCTCTTCCGCAACGGATGCGTATACCGAGAGAGCATTGTCTCGACTCGGTGGCCGGCGATCTCGGCCAAGTCGGCGTCGTTGACACCCGCCGCCCGCAGGTGGGTTACGTACGAGTGCCGGCACTCGTGGGGACGGAGGTCTATCCCCGCCGCCTTCTGCGTCGGGTACCAGACATCGCGGTAGAAGTTGCGTTCGCGCCAGAGCTTGCCGGTCGGTGTCGGGAAGAGCAGGTCAGGATCGATCCGCGGCGCCATCGCGGCGATCAGCTCCGCGAGCCCAGGCGGACAGGGAACGACCCGGCCTCCCGATGGCTCGCCGTGGTCGGTCTTTGTCCCGCCCAAAATCGTGCCCTCGTGTGCCGTGCGCCGCACCGTGAACGCCTTCCCGTCGAAATCCTCACGACGAAGGGGCAGCACCTCGCCCAGCCGCATGCCCGTGTCGGTGAAGACCCGGACCATTGGCTCCCACTGCGCAGCGGCCCCTGCGAAGCGGTGCATCTCATCGAAGCTGAAGACTCGCGGAGGGCGCGTGGCCTTTTGGGAACGCGGGTCGCTTGCCCGGACCCGCAGACCCTTGAACGGGTTGACCTCCGCGACCTCGTCGGTGATCGCGTCCTCGGTCATCGCCGAGAGCGCGGCAAGGATTCCTCGGGCTCCGGTCGCCGCTCGGCCCTGCACCCGCAGCATGTGATCGATCAGCGCCAGCGCGTGGCGGCGGCGCAGATCGCGTAGCGGCCAGCTGCGTAGCGCCACACCGTCCAGGTCGACATCGAGCAGGCGGGTGATCCGGTGCTCGTTGGTCGCGTCGGTCCGAGCGGACCGCGGGTGGCGCTTCGTCCACGTCTCGAAGTAGTCGCCGAGCGTGTCGGGACGATCTGAGCGCTCGTAGGCCTCGTCGATCGCTCGTTGCGCCTCGCGCTTGAGCCGGAAGGACCCCTTGCCGTCGTTCCAGGCCGGCTTCGCGATCCGGCGCTCGCCGTCCCGACCCGTGTAGCGGGCGACCCAGACGAGCTCTCCGGAGGGGTTGCGGCGCTTGATCGGGGACTCGCGACGGCTCATCGCCGGACTTCGCGGCGAGCGGCGAGGAATGACTCGACGTCGTCGGGGTCGATGCGGCGAGAACCACCAAGCTTGTAGGAAGGCAGCTCGCCGCGACGGATCCAGTCGCGGATCGTCCGATCGGAAACGGCAAGGCGCTGGGCGAGCGTTCGCTCGGTGAAGAATGGCCTGGCCTCGGTCTGCGTCTCGCTCATCACTGTCATATGTCGTGCGAAGCGCCCGATTGCGCCGAGGCTCGCCGCTACTGGCCGGGCTGTATGAGCTGGCATCACCCCCTAAGGCCCCAGCCCAAGGAACTACGCCCCCGGTCCGACCGCTCCCCGCAACACCGCCCGCCCCTCAGCGATGCAGCGGTTGACCTTCGTGTAGGTCCAACCCGTGATCCAGCAGATCTCCCGGTAGCTGAACCCCAACCCGAAGAGCAGTAGCGCCCGCTGTTGATCGGGCTTCAGCTGCCCCAGAAGGCGCTCCCGCTCCCGGTGCTCCGCATCGCGGAACGTCCGCTCGTCCGGCCCCGGAGCCTCGCTCGGTATCGCCTCGACCCACGGCGTCCCGTCGTCGACGGCCCGGCCCGGGGCATCGAGGCTGACCTCACGCTTCCGCGAAGCCTTGCGGCGTATCCCCCAAGCCTCGCGCTTGACCGTGGTCTGGAGCCAGGCGACCGGGTCGCAATCGCCCCGGTAGCGCTCGATGAAGAGAAGGTATGCGGACTGCAGGGCGTCCTCGGCGTCCTCGGGGAACTCACCGTGGCGCTCGGCCTGGCGGCGGAGCAGCTGCTCCGATCGGGCGAGAACCTTCCGCAGGACCTCGGCGTTTGCCTCGCGGTTGACGGATGCTCGTGACTTCTGCTGGGTGGCCATGAAGGCGGCCCCCGCACGGCAAAGCCGTGCCAAAATGGCCGTCCGCCGCCCAGCTGAAGTTCGTGCTGATCAGACCGCCCGGCAGACGGCGGCCAGGGGTTACTCAGAGCTCGATCTCGAGCACCTGCTCGAGGTGCTCACGCCCATGCTCCAGGCCGAGCTGACGCTGCAACACTGCGATCCGCTCGGCGCTCCGCCGGCGGGCCGGCGGCTCGAAGCCAAGCTCGGGCTCACGACCGAGGGCGTGCTCGCGGTCGCGGACCCCATGGATCTGGCGATAGCCCTCGATCTCCCGCAGGCCGCGCTCCCACGCCACGACTTCAGCCGCCTCGGAGGGCTTCTCCCCCAGAGCGTTGGTCAGGTAGTCGGGTGGAGCCACACGAGCCGCAGTGATCGCCAGCGACCGCCGCTCCTCCAGCACCAGTTCGACCATCGCCAGCTCAGCGCTTGCCTCAGGGGCAGGCCGGCTCGCCACGAACTCGTCGCTGATCTGGCCGGCGAGCACCTCGCGCCGATCGACCAGCTCCGAGGTCGGCGACTTCGCTAGGGCGACCCGCAGCGCCTCATCGACCGCGGAGACCTGCGACCCCTGGCGCTCGATCGCATCGCGCACCTCGTCGAGCAGCTCGCGCTCGTAAGGCTGCCGCGGTGCGAATTCCTCCCGAGCCAGCTCCGGCTCAGCGACTGTGTAGAGGCGCGTCTCACCGCGGGCCCGCGACATCGCGACGTAGAAGTCACCCTGATTCATCGACGGCTCGGCCGCAACGAACGCGGTGTCGACAGTCGCGCCCTGGGCGAGGTAGAGGTTCGAGGCGTAGGCGTGCTGGAGGGCGGGGTCGCCTCGCTGGGTGGTCTGCTCGAGGTAGTCGGCGTCGAGCACCACGGGCCGGGAGCCGTCGAGGCTTGCAAGCGTCAGCTGTCCCTGTTCGGCCTCGAGCTCGGCGATCGTCCAGCGCTCGCGGTTATGGACGTCGTGGGAGCGAGAGTTGATCCGCGTCACCACCTGGTCGCCGGCGGCGAATAGCTGGCCGGCGACCTCGATCTCCTCCTCGCCGAGCCGGCCCTGCTCGCGCAGAACACGGCGGGTGAGCCCGTTCAGCCGTTCGACCTCGATATTTCGCTGCGAGAGGATCAACGCCTCCTCGCCGCGGGAGTAGGACTCCCACCAGTCACTGACGATCACCGCCCGTTTCGATTCGGCGTCGGGGGCCACCGTCACCCGATCCTGGGAGCGGTAGAGCTCGAGGGCCTCCACCCCGTGCCCCGAGCGGATCAGCTTCGCCGCCTCGCGGTCGAGCTCGTGGTCATGGCGGATCACCTCGTGGAGGCGGGTCGGATCCCCCCGCGCAGAGAGAGCATTGAAGAGGCCGCCGGCCTCGAGCTCGGGAAGCTGGGCCGGGTCTCCGACCAGGACCAGCTTCGCGCCGGCTCGGTCGGTGTGTTCGATCAGGCGGGCCAGGGTGGCGGAATTGACCATCGCCGCCTCGTCGATCAGGAGCACCGAGTCCTTGGGGAGTGGGCGGCCCATGGGGCCGTCCGGGTCGTCGAGCTCGAACAGTAATCGAGCGACGCTGGTCGCCGGCACCCCTTCGGCGCCGAGCACGTTCGCCGCCTGCCAGGTCGGAGCCGCTGCCCGCAACGGGATCCCGGCCCGGGCCCATCCTTGAGCTGCGGCGGCGATCGCGTAGGTCTTGCCAGCACCTGCCTCGCCGATCACGATCGAGATCCCCTCCTCCCCCGCGAGTAGCCACTCGACCATCTGGCGCTGGTCGTCCTTCAGGTTCGGATGGGACTTGATGACGTGGGCGGCGACCGCTCCGCCGGCCACGGCGCGTGGCCCGCCCCGCAGCCGCTCGGCGGTGGCGAGGGCCTCCTGCTCGAGCGCCCAGATCCGGGCGGTCGTGAAGCGCTCGCCCTTCGGACCCTCGCCAAGCGAGACCACATGCTCGGAGGCGAGGAAGGCATCGGCGAGCTCTTCGACCTCATTCGCGGAGGCTCCCTTGCGCAGCGACTCGGCAACGGCCTGGACGGCGCCACGGCGGTCGAAGTGGGAGGCACGCGCCGTGACCGCCCGGTCCAACTGATCGGCAGGTAGGACCGGGCGGACCCCGGCGGGTGAAGCGAAGAGGTCGGGTTCGATGATGCGGTCGAGGGCTGCCCCGTCGAGCCCGACCTCGGCCGCGCGCTCAGACCAGCGCTCGCGCATCGTCTGCGGGGTGACCTCGTAGTCCTTGGCGGCGCGGGTGGCGAGGGTCGCCGCCTGGCGGGCGGCGCGGCTTGCGTCAGGGCCGCCGGCCGCGGCGAGGATCTCGGCCCGACGCTGCGAGAACTCGCGGAGTTGGGGGTCGCTGAACCCTTGGACCTCGGCGATCCCGTTTCTGACCCCCTGCCAGTCGAGGCCGAGGTCGCGGCCCAGCTCATGGCGGAGCTGGGCCTCGTAGAGGTAGCCGGCGGTCTTGGCGTGCTCGTAGATCGCCGGGTGGTAGAGACGAGTCCAGCGGCCATCGGGTCCCTTGGTCGCATTGGCGATCAGGACGTGGGTGTGGAGCTGGGGGTCGCCGGCCCGGGAGGAGCGGTGGCGGAAAGCAGCGGCGATGTAGCCGGTGCCCTTGATGAACTCGGCTCCTCCCTTGCCGCGGCGGGCCCAGCAGGCCTGGCGCTCGAGGTAGCCGAGGGCGGCGTCGACCGAGCGCTCATGTGCCTGGCGGACGGCGGCGCTGGTCGCCGGATCGCCGAGGGCCCAGAGAAGCGAGACCGACTTCGGCGAGGAGAAGGTGAGGTCGAAGCCGGGGACCGGGCCGCGACCGCCGGCGACACCCCGGCTGCCGACCAGCAGCGCGCCGTTGGCCGGGTCTCGGCCGGTGAGCATCGAGGTCAGCTGCTCGGCGCCGACCTCTTTCTCTAGGCCCAGCTCGCGGGCGCCCTTGCCCGTCCAGCGGCCCTCGGCCTCACCCTCGCCGGAGTAGTAGTCCTCGGCGCCCTTGGCGACCTTCTCGAGGTAGTAGGTCTCCTGTCCGGCGCCGAGCTTTCCGATCGAGAGCATGCACCGGGGTTGTCGATCTGTGCCGCGGATTGCGTCGGGCTTTCATCGCAGGTGATACTGCGTGAGGTGGTGGGCGGGTGCTGTGGAGGGTGGCCCGGATTCATGATCCCGATTAGCCCTACGCACGTCTGGTCTGCGCGCGGGCGGCGATGGTGTGCGGAGCTCTTCGGTCAACGGAGGAGAATGCGGGCTGATGGGAGGCGAGCCGAGGACAGATGCCCCGCCGATGAACCGCGACCCCGCCGAGGTCGAGCGAAAGCTCTCCCTTCTGTACGCGCCGCATGTAGAGCTTCTGGCGGCCGCGGTCGGTGATGGACGCGCCGTGGTCGTCCGCGAGCGCTCGGCTCCGCGATCGGGGGCAAGTCAGAAAGTAGCCGCTGCAAAGCCGATCGAGCGCGCGCCCCAATCCATCGACTGAGTGGGCGCCCAAGGAACGGGGCCGACTCTCACCATCGACCGGCGTGGCACCGACACGGATCGGGACGTCGACTACCCTCGATCGGATGTCTGAGACCGCCAAGACGATCGGCCCCTACCGGATCCTGGGCAAGCTCGGAAGCGGTGGAAACGCCGTGGTCCACCGGGCCGTGCGCGAAGACGGAGGGCCTGAGACCGCCCTCAAAGTTCGGTCCGGGAGCCCGACGAAGGAGCCTTACCGGCGCTTCAAACAAGAGATCGAGACGCTACAGCGGATCGGCCCGTTTCCCGGGGTGCTGCCGGTGATCGACGCTCATATCCCTGACTCACCCTCGAAGGCGGATCCGGCGTGGATGGCGATGCCGATCGCCTACCCGATTCGCGAGGCTTTGGCCGACACCGACCTCGACCGGATCGTCGAAGCCGTCGCCGCGATCGCCGGGGCGCTCGCCCGGCTACAAGCGGAGCACGACCTCGGTCACCGCGACATTAAGCCGCCCAACCTCTACGAGCTCGAGGGCGAGTGGCTGATCGGCGACTTCGGCTTGA
>JBBSQE010000019.1:0-22516 GCA_038258095.1 Solirubrobacterales bacterium
GTCACGCATATACCTTTAGTGTATAAGCTTACCAAGCATGGCAAGCAGGCAGCTTGGCTTTCAGTCGAAAGCAGGCCGGAATCGCCCTACGAGTTCTTCTACCCGGTCCCTAATCCGTTGCAGGTCCGCGATGGTCACCGGGTTCTCCGTATTCGTGACGGATACCTCAAAGGAGGGCTCTGGCTCCATCTTCATTTCAGGGTTCGGACCGGGGTCGACCAGGCGGACACGCACGACTTCTGCGGGGTCATCCGCGGCCTTAGCGGAATCGAACGCGAGCCCTGCCACCTCCCCGCAGTCGCGGACTTGAGTGATCGACGAAAAGGGCGGGTTGACGGCCTTCCTGATGCCGTCAGGCGGCAGAAATCGGATCAGGTCCGCGATCCCAGAATGCATGGGCACCCGGATCGGGTCGTCTCCGAGAGGCACCGTGAAAGCAGTCGCGAGAAATCCGACGTGGAGGCTCCGATGTTTGTCGACGTTGTTCAACTCGGAGAGCAAGAACAGAGAATGGCGGCGGTGCCAGTACGGTCCGTAGTGGTAGGGCTGCGCCTCCTCCACGATTGCCCGGTCTTCGCTTCTAAGTCCCGGAAGTGGCGTTGCCTGCCACGTATCACTTCGGGGTTTGTGTTCGCGGATCGGGAATTTGACATCCCGATCCTCCTTCGGGGTTCCGCCCCGGAGTCCAACCAACGACCACGCGAGATTGTCGAGCGCGCTTCGCAGGTGGTGAGCGACCTCGCTAACGAGGATTCCTATCTCGGAAGGAAATTCAGGCGCCTCAACCTCAAAGATGTATTCGCTGGCCTCAACGTCGAAATGACCGATGAGGCGGTAACTGTCGGGAGCGCTCAGGGGTGCGACTTTCCCTTGGACGAGGTCCAAGTACTCGTGGGCGCGAGCGATTCGCTGATCAACCCCGTCGAGCGACGGCTTACTCACGGGGTAACATCAACATGAATGGAGGGCAACAAGAACATGCCCAAGCAGCGCACCCAGCCCAAGAAGGGCGAGCCAGTCGAGATTCCAGTACCCAAGACCTCGACCATCGACAAGCTGCTCAAGAAGGCCGCGCAGCCCCTAGCTACGCGTCGCCCGAGCAAGTAGCTGATCGAACATCGAGCCCCGCTGACGGCGGGCGTTGTAGCGCCAAGCGTACTCATCGACGTAGGACTGTAGGTACTTGCGGGAGACCTTTTTGTAGGCCCCTCGCATCCCGGTCTTCATGTTGCCGAAAAAGCCTTCGATGGTGTTCGTGTAGATGGACCCTTCGACGTAGGAGCCGGCCGAATGGTTGATAACCCGATGATCGGCAAAGTCCCGGGAGAGCGGCTTGTAGGCAACCCAATCGTCCGTGTAGAGGATGGAGTCGGGGTTGATGTTAGCCCTCACTTCTTGACTAAACGCCTCACCGCGACGGGAAGGCACGACGCGAACGCGAACCCGTCCGCCACGCTCGACCATCCCGAGGACCGTCGCCTTGCGCTCGCGGTGCCGCGCGCCTTCGGCCCTGGTTCCCTTATTCCTGGGCCGCCCGCCCCATCCAGTCTCGTCAGTCTCGACCTCGCCGGACAGCGGCTCCCCGTCCTCGTCGTTCATCAGGTCGGTGCGGATCTTGTTGAAGATCCTCCATGCGGTCTTGTACGTCACGCCAAGCTCTCTCTCAAGCTGCTTGGCGGAGATCCCGCAGCGAGTGCTACCCATGAGGTAGATGGCGTAGAACCAAAGGTGAAGCGAGGTGGACGATCCCTCAAAGATTGTGCCCGCGAGAACCGACATATGCGTCCCGCAGCGAGTGCAGGTCCGAGCCTTACCCCGTCGCTGCTTGGTCGCGTAAGCCTTGAACGGCGTGACCGCTTCGCACTTCGGACAGAGCGCGTGGATTCCGTCATCGGAGAACCGCTCTCGCCACAGGTGATCCATGCAGGTTTGATCGTCGGGAAACCGACGCATGAACTCGACAAGCGAGAGGTCGGAATCGGATGACTTCGCTCGGGTCGGATTGTCTCTGTCAACTTGGGCCATGCGCTCATTATACACAAAAGGGATAAGCGTGACGCTGGTCACGCAGCTAACGACCGCGTGCCCGTTGGCACTTGGCCCAGGCGAGAACCCGCCCCGGCGGCGGGCCGGCTGAATCCGATCGTGCATGGCCAACGAGGGGTCCCGGCCCCGACTTGGGCACTTCGGTGGGGATCTATCGGGGTCCCAGCGCCGTCAATCTCCCAACGAAAGCCGGCGGCGGCCCCCGATCCGACCGGCGCGGAGCCTAGATTCAGGATCGATGGACGAAGACCCCCGCCGTCGGCCGTCCGGCGGCTCTCCCCCATCCGATCGCCAGCCCCTGGCTGCCAGGCTGCTCGGCGGCGGCGTCAGCGGAGCCCGGACCGTGGCCGGGGCAACCGGCCTCGACCGGGCCGTCGAATCGGTAACCGAGGAAGCTCTCGTCCGAGCGATCGAGTCGGAGGCCGTCGAGCGAGCGCTAGTCCGGGTCCTCCAGGGGCCGGTCGTGGAGGAGGCCGTCCAGGGCGCGCTCGAATCAGAAGCCGTCGAGCGGGCGCTCGTCGATGCGCTCGACTCCGAGCTGGTCGACCACGTCTGGCGGCGGCTGCTCGCGAGCGACGAGGCTCAGCTGCTCGTCGAGCGGATCGCCCAGGCTCCCGAGGTCCGCTCGGCGATCTCGGCCCAGGGTGTCGGGTTCGTCGAGGACATCGGCCGCGAGGTGCGCCGGATCGCCCGCCACCTTGACACCGCCCTCGAGCGCATCGCCCGCGGTCTGCTGCGACGCGGCAGGCGCCAGACGCCATCGGATCGCGCCGGAGGGGCGACTCGCCTTCTCGCCCTCGCGCTCGACGGGCTCATCCTCAACGCCCTGTTCGCGGGGTTCACCGCCCTGCTCGCACTCATCGTGTCCTCGGTCGGAGGCGACTCGGGCTCGCTCTCCTACTCTGCCCTCGTCGTCGGCACGGCGGCGTGGATCGTCTTCGGCGCCGCCTACCTCGTCACCTTCTGGACGCTCGCCGGACAGACGCCGGGCATGCGGTTCCTCGGCATTCGCCTCATCTGTGGTGGCAGACGGCGCCTACAGCCGCGAACCGCCTTCCGGCGCCTGGTGGGCATGGTCTTGGCCCTGATCCCGCTCGGCCTCGGATTCCTGGGGATTCTCTCCAACGACCAGCGGCTCGGCTGGCAGGACCGCTTCGCCCACACCGAGGTCCTATACGAGAGCCTGGAGCCGCGTGAGGCTCCCCATTCCCGGGCGTAATCCGCTTTAGCGCATCTTCCTGCTGCCGATAGGGAACAGATGGAGGTGCAGGTCTTCGATGGCGAGCCGGGGGGCGAGCGTGCTCTCGCGCGGCAGCGCGTCCGCCAGAACTGGCGGCTCGCAGCCATCCTCTTCGTGGGCGGCGGGATCGGTGCGATCCCAAGCGACGCGCTGCATCAGCCTGCCCACCCCTGGACGATATATCTACTGCCGCTGCTGGCCCTTTGTTCGGGCGCCGTCTGCTGGGTCCTCAGCGATCTCAGCCTGCGGGCCCGTTGGCTTCATCTGACGGCGATCGCGGCAACGCTCGAGGTGGCCCTCACCGTCGGCCTGGCGGATCGTGTCTTCGCCATCTACTTCGCCTTCGTCGCCATCTACGCGGCGTACGTCTTCCGGCGACGGTCGGCCATCGCGATACAGGTCGGGTTCGCCTCGCTGGCTGTTCTGGCCCCGATCATCTACGACCCGGCCACCGCCAGGGAAACGCTGGTGGGGGCATTCGCGCTGATTCCCACTCTGGTCCTCGCCGCTGCGTCGGTCACGTTCCTGCGGGAGCGCCTCGAAGCCTCCGAGCTCCGGTACCGAAACCTCGCCGAGCGTGACCCCCTCACCGGGGTCGGCAACTACCGCCTCCTGGCCGATCGCCTGCCCCGAGAGCTGAACCGCCACCGCCGCAACGGCGATTCCCTGGCCCTGATCGTCATCGACCTCGACAACTTCAAGGAGGTGAATGACCGGTTCGGGCATCAGCGAGGTGACGAGATCCTGCGCTGCGTCGCCGACTGCCTCACCGCGGCGATCCGCAGCGCCGACATCGTGGTGCGGCAGGGAGGAGACGAGTTCTGCGTTCTCGCTCCCAGCACCGCCCGCGAAGAGGCCCAGCTCCTCAGCCTCCGGGTCGAGGACGCGCTCGGCGGCATCCAGCTCGGCGGCGGGTTCCTGGGAGCGACGACCGGCTGGGCCGTCTTCCCCGAGGATGCGCAGACCATGGCGCACCTGATGGCCAAGGCCGACGACCGCCTGCTCGCCTCGAAGGCGGCGAACCCGAACCGGGGCCGGCCGACCCCGGCCACTGCCTGAGCTACCGGTCGCGATGGACGACGGTCGCGGTCGCCTGAGCGGTCGGCTTGACCGACACGTAGTCGACGTCGACGTGCGACGGCCTCGTCAGCGCGAAGGTGATGACCTCGGCCACGTCATCGGCGCTCAGCGGGGTCAGCCCCTCGTAGACGGCTGCGGCCCTCTGCTCGTCCCCGTCGAAGCGCACCAGGGAGAACTCGGTCTCGACCAGTCCGGGAGCGATCTCGGTGACCCGTATCTCCTGCTCGTGCAGCTCGAGCCGAAGGGTGCGGACCAGAGCGTTCACCGCGTGCTTGGCAGCCGTGTAGCCGGCGCCGCCCGGGTAGACCTCGACGCCCGCCACTGACCCGATCACGAGGATGTGGCCGCGCCCGCTGCGCTCGAGCGCGGGCAGCAGCGCCCTCGTCACCCGCATCACGCCGAGGACGTTCGTGTCGTACATGCGCCGCCAGAGTTCCTCATCCGCCTCACCGACCGGCCCGAAGCCCAGCGCGCCGCCTGCCGAGTGAACGACCGCTGCGAGCTCGGGAATCGCTGCGGCTAGCTCGTCCACGGATGCCTGATCCGTCACGTCCAGGGCGATCGCCCGACCTCCCACCTCAACGGCGAGGTCCTCGCAGCGCTCGACCCGCCTGGCGGCGGCGATGGGTGAGAACCCGGCAGCCGCGAGTGACCGCACCGCGGCGGCGCCGATGCCACTGCTCGCGCCCGTGACCAGGACTTCTGGCTTCCCGCGGGGACCTGATTCCATAGCCCGCGAGCCTACTCAGCCAGAATGTCCCGATGGCCCCAGAACCCAAGTGGCCGGCAGGAAACGGTTCTTCTTCCCGCGGGTACTTCGACGACGACTCCATCTTCCGGCGGGTACACCGTGAGCGGGCGATCGCGCTCTACGGTCCGCGCGCCCTCCTGATGCAGGCTGCGCACCCGCTCGCGGTCTCCGGCCTCCTCGCCCACTCCGCCGAGCTGGAGGACCCCTACGACCGCCTTCAGCGGACCGCCGAGGTGATGGACACGATCGGGTTCGGCAGCCGCGAGGACGCCGACCTCGTCACCTCCCGCGTCCGGGCGATGCACGGGCGGGTCAGAGGCAGGATCAAGGAGGCGGTCGGCCCCTATCCCGCCGGCACTCCTTACCGGGCCGATGACCCCGAGTTGCTGCTCTGGGTCCTCTTCACGCTCATCGACTCAGCGGTCGTCGTCTACCGCAAGTACGTCGGGGGGCTGGACGAGGACGACGAGGCGGCGCTCTGGCAGGACTACCGGGTCGTCGGGCGCCTCTTCGGGCTGGCGGACGCGGACATGCCCGCGACACTCGCCGACCTTCACGCCTACCGCCGCGAGATGCTCGAGGGCGACCGCCTCCACATCACGCCGTGGGCCCGGGAGCGCGCCCGCCAGATCGTCCTGGAACCCCCGGTGCCGGTGTATCTCCGCCCCCTGGTCGAAAGCGCCAACTTCGTCACGATCACCCTCCTCCCCGGCCCGATCCGCCGCGACTACGGCTTCTCGTCGCTGCCACCGGTCCCGGTGCGGCGGGTGATGGTCACCGGCGGCGCCGAGTACCTGAAGCGCGCGGTGATCCCGGTCCTCCCGAACGGCCTGCGGCTCGTCCCGGCTGCCCGCCGCGCCGCCTGACGCTCGGGACACGCTCGGCGCGCGCTCGGCGCGCGCTCGGCCGGCCGGCCTAAAGCCGGTGGGCCTCCAGCAACCGCTTCAGGAAGCGCTTGGTCTCGGGCTCCTGCGGCCGCGAGAGGACGTCGCCCGGAGCACCGAGCTCGACGATCCTGCCCTCGTGGAGGAAGGCGACCGTGTCGGCGACCTCGCGGGCGAAGCTCATCTCATGGGTCGCGAGGATCATCGTCACGCCCTCGGACTTGAGATCGCGGACGGCGGCGAGCACCTCCCCGACCAGCTCCGGGTCGAGAGCGCTCGTGACCTCGTCGAGGAGCAGTGCGCGCGGCTTTCCGGCGAACGCCCGAGCCAGCGCGACGCGCTGCTGCTGACCGCCCGAGAGCCGGTCGGGGCGATCGTCCTCGCGCCCGTCGAGGCCGAAGCGGGCGAGCAGCTCCCGGCCCTGGTGGTCAGCCTCCTCCCTGGAGCCGCCCTGGGCCCTGCGGATCCCGAGCATCACGTTCTCGAGCGCGCTCATCTGGGGGAAGAGGTTGAAGGCCTGGAAGACGACGCCGAGGCGGCGGCGAATCGTGACCGGGTCAACAGCCGGGTCGGTGATGACCTCGCCATCGAGGAAGATGTCGCCGTCATCGATCTCCTCGAGGAGATCGATGCAGCGCAGAAGGGTCGACTTACCCGATCCCGAGGCGCCGATGAGGGCGACCGCCTGATGCTCGCGGACCCAGAGGTCGACACCGTGCAGGACCTCGCGCTCGCCGAATGACTTGGTGACCCCGACCGTCTCTACGACCTTTGCGCCGGCCATCAGATCCGGGCTCCTCCGGCATAACCGAGCCTGTCCACGATCCGGGCCAGAGGGATCGTCACCGCCAGGTACAGCACGGCGGCGGCGACCAGGGGGGTGTAGTTGAAGTCGATCGACTGGTAGAGCTGGGCCTGCCGCGCGGCAAGGCCCGCCGGACCGAGAATCGCGATCAGCACCACGTCCTTCTGCAGCGAGACGAAGTCGTTGAGGAGCGGCGCGGCGACGTTCCGGACAGCCTGTGGAAGGATCACGAAGCGCAGGGCCTGCTGCTCGGTGAGGCCCACGGCGAGCGCGGCATCCCGCTGACCTCGGTGCACCGCACGGATCCCGGCCCGGTAGACCTCCGCCACGTAGGCACCGTAGGACAGGGTGAGAGCGGCGCCGCCCAGGAGAATCGGGTCGATCGGGGTCTCCGTGAAGCTGAGGGCCGGGATGCCGAAGCCGATCAGGTAGATGAGGAGGTAGGTCGGGATCCCCCTGAAGACGTCGGTGTAGACGGTGGCCAGCAGGCGGAGGGGAAAGAGCGCGGCATCGCTCGTGTTCCTGACCAGGGCGACCGCCAGCCCGAGGATGAGCACCGCGATCTCGGCGATGACGAAGATCCGCACGTCGAGCCAGAACGCCCTGGCGACGTCCGGGAACGATTTCTTGAACTCCGACCAGGAGAAGAACGTGTCCTTCACGTCCGGCCAACCGGAGCTGGTCAGGACCAGCGCGATCAGGCCGCCGATCACGATCACCGAGGACACCGCGGCAACCAGCGCGCCGCGGCGCGCCCTGCGTCGCTTCGCCGCCTCGCGCTCGGCGCGGCGGCTCGTCGTCATCGCGTTCGGCTCGGTCTCCGTCAGCGCAATACGGGCGCGTCGCCGACCTGGCTGATCCAGCGCTGGTTCAGCATGTTCAGCTCACCCGAATTCTGGAGGTCCGTGACAGCCCTGGATATACACGGCGTAAGGGGAGAGTCCTTCGCTAGGAGTGCCCCCCACTGGTCGCCCTCCGGAGCCGGGAACTGGCCCACGATGATCCCGTTGTCGACCTCGGTCGCGTTGAGGATGAAGGCCGTCGGGAGGTCGACGACGATCGCGTCGACCTGGCCCTGCTTGAGGGCTGTGACGACGTCGTTCGAGTCGTTGAAGACCTGCGGGTCCTGGTCGGGCTGGATCACCTGGTTGACGGCGTCGAGGCTCGTCGAGGTGATCTGAACGCCGATCTTCGCGCTCTTCAGGTCGGCGAGCGACTTCGCCTTCGCGGCGTCGGTGCCCTTCAGCGCGAGGACCGCCTGGTTGGCCGTGTAGTAGGTGGGTGAGAAGTCGACCTCCTTCGAGCGAGCCGGGGTGATCGAGATCTGGTTCACGTCGAAGTCGAAGCCCTTCGGGCCCGGCGCAAAGGAGGAGTTGAACGGCTCCCGGACCCATTTCACATCGGCCTTCTGATAACCGAGCTGGTCGGCAATCGCGTAGGCCACAGCCGACTCGAACCCCTTTCCGTTGGTGGGATCGTTGTCGACGAAGTAGGGCGGGTAGGCGGGATTGTCAGTCGCAACGGTCAGCATGCCCGGGGTCTGGGTATCCAGCTTCTTGGGCGTGCAGGTGCTCGCGGTGGCCGGTCCGGCAGCCGTGGTGGAGTCGTCGCTGCTGCCGCATGCCGACAGGACGAAAGCCCGGGAGAGCAGGGACAGAAGCGCCAGGGAGATGCGAAGTCGTGACATGTCCGCCTTCGGGGTCGAGGACACAGGAGCGCGCATCCTAAGCGAATCGATCAGGAAAGTCGGGTCCCCGGGGTTCCGGAGACCCGCCCGTATTCGTATCGTTCCGGGTTGTGAAGGACCGTCGACCAATCATGAGCGGCGGGACAGGGAGACCCGCGAGGGGACTCGCCGACCCGTCAGACGTCCGCGATAACTGCGGCGTCGCTTGCGTTGCCCGCGTGGACGGGAAGCGTCTGCACGAGGTGGTCGACCGAGCCCTCGTGACGCTGGACCGCCTCGAGCACCGAGGGGCGGCCGGAGCGGACGGGACCACCGGCGACGGCGCCGGTATCCAGATCCAGCTTCCCCATGAGTTTCTCGTGTCCCGAGCCGGCGAGTTCAGCTTGAGCGCAATCGAGGTGCCGGAGCCGGGCCGGCTCGCCCTCGCCGTCATCTTCCTGCCCCGGGAGCCCGAGCGATACGAGCTGATCGAGGAGCGCCTCGCGGAGATCATCGAAGCCGACGGCCACAGGGTTCTTGGCTGGCGCGACGTGCCGGTCGAGCCCTCTGCCGCCGGCGACCTCGCTCGCCTGTGCATACCCCGCTTCCGCCAGATCCTGGTGGGTGCCGGCGAGGAGGTCTCCGACCTTGACGACTTCGAGCGACGTCTCTACGTGACCCGCCGAGTGGCAGAGCGGGAGCTCGGCCCCGAGCTCAACTTCTCCAGCTTCTCGGCCCGGACGGCCGTCTACAAGGGGATGCTGATGGCGTCGAAGCTCGGCGCCTTCTACCCGGACCTCGCCGACCCCGAGGTCATCACCAAGCTGGCCGTCGTCCATTCGCGATTCTCGACCAACACCGCGCCGAGCTGGGAGCTGGCCCACCCGCTCCGCTACATCTCCCACAACGGGGAGATCAACACGCTGCGCGGGAACGCCAACTGGATGCGCGCTCGCGAGGCGGTGCTCGAGTCCCCGACCCTCGGCGACGAGCTCGCGCGCTGCCTCCCTCTCCTCAACGAGCACGCCTCGGACTCCGACGCCTTCGACCGCGTCCTCGAGCTGCTCACCCTCTCGGGGCGCTCCATCCCCCACGCGCTGATGATGATGATCCCGTCGGCCTTCGAGGGACGCCCCGACAGCCCCCCCGAACTCGCCGACTTCTACCACTACCACTCCTGCCTGCTCGAGCCGTGGGACGGTCCGGCCGCCATCGTCGTCACCGATGGGCGGTCACTTGGCGCCACGCTGGATCGCAACGGCCTGCGCCCCGGTCGTTGGATGCAGACATACGACGGGTGGTTCTGCCTCAGTTCCGAGGCGGGGACCTTCGACGCAGCGCCGGAGGACATCCTCCGCAACGGACGGCTCCGCCCCGGGCACCTGCTGATGGTCGACTTCGACGAGGGCCGGATCCTCGATGACCGCGAGGCCGAGATGGAGGTCGCCGCCTCCCAGCCCTACGGACGCTGGAACGACGAGGGCACCGTCCACCTCTCCGACCTTCCCGCCCCGGAGGAGGGCAGCATCCCGGTCGAGCCGCTGCGCGAGCGCCAGCTCGCGTTCGGCTACACCCAGGAGGACCTGCGGGTCCTGCTGGCGCCCCTCGTCCGCGACGGCAAGGAGCCCACCGGCTCGATGGGCCAGGACGTGTCGCTCGCCGTGTTCAGCGAGCACCAGCCGTCGCTCTACGCCTACTTCAAGCAGCGCTTCGCCCAGGTCACGAACCCGGCGATCGACTCGGTGCGCGAGCACATGGTGATGAGCCTCGAGACCGCCATCGGGCCGCAGGAGAACATGCTCTCCGAGGGGCCCGAGCACACGCGCCGCGTGGTGCTGGAGAGCCCGGTGCTCACCGATACGGAGCTCGAACAGATTCGCCAGATCGACCACCCGATCCTCAGCTCGGCCACGCTCGACACCACGTGGGCCCTGGCAGATGGAACCGACGGGCTCTCCGCCCGGATCGAGGTCCTCTGCGGGGAGGCCGACGCGGCGATCGCGGCAGGCGCGACCCAGATCATCCTCTCCGACCGGGCCGCCGGGCCGGAGCGGATCCCGATTCCCGCCCTTCTTGCGACCGCGGCGATCCAGCACCACCTCGTGCGAGCCGGCAGCCGGCTCCGCGTCTCCCTCCTCGTCGAGTCCGGCGAGCCGCGCGAGGTGTTCCACATCGCGGCGCTGATCGGCTACGGGGCGAGCGCGGTGAACCCGTATCTGATGCTCGAATCGATCACGACGCTCGATGGGCGAGCGGCACTCGAGGACGGACTGTCGGGCGAGGATGGTTGGACGCGCGCCCTCGCCGGCATCAACAAGGGCCTGCTGAAGATCATGTCGAAGATGGGCATCTCGACGATCCGCTCCTACCGCGGCGCGCAGATCTTCGAGGCGATCGGGCTCGACGAGGATCTGATCTCCCGTCACTTCAAGGGGACGCCGTCACGGATCAGCGGCATCGGGCTGCCCGAGCTGGCCCGCGAGAGCATTGAGCGCCATGCGCGGGCCTACCCGGAGCGCCACGGCCTGGCGCTTCCGGCCCACGTCGAAGCCGCCAAGCTGCCGGGCGCTCACGAGAACCTCCTCCCCCAGGGAGGCGTCTTCCAGTGGCGCCGCGACGGCGAGCGACACATGTGGGACCCGCCGACGGTCGCGAGCCTCCAGCGCTCAGTTCGGGACCCTGATCAGGCCAACCGAGAGCAGTCCTACGAGGAGTTCAGCCGGCTAGTCGACGAGGAGAACATCTCCCACGCTCTGCTGCGCGGGTTGCTGCGGTTCAAGGCGGTCGACCGTTCGATTCCCGTGGACGATGTCGAGGCCACTGCCGCGATCCTGAAGCGGTTCTCGACCGGAGGGATGAGCCTCGGTGCACTCTCGCGTGAGGCCCACGAGACCCTCGCGATCGCGATGAACCGGATCGGCGCGATCTCCAACTCCGGCGAAGGCGGCGAGGACCGCAGCCGTGACACTCCGGACCCGAACGGCGACAACCGCCAGTCACGCATCCGGCAGGTGGCCTCCGGGCGGTTCGGCGTCAATGCCGAGTATCTGTCCCGGGCGGAGCAGATCCAGATCAAGATCGCCCAGGGAGCCAAGCCCGGCGAGGGCGGTCAGCTGCCCGGCCACAAGGTCGACACCTACATCGCCCAGCTGCGGTTCTCGACCCCGGGCGTCGAGTTGATCTCGCCCCCTCCCCACCACGACATCTACTCGATCGAAGACTTGAAGCAGCTGATCTACGACCTCCGCTCGGCCAATCCGGGGGCGTCGGTGTCGGTGAAGTTGGCGGCCGAGTCCGGGGTTGGCACGGTGGCGGCGGGAGTTGCCAAGTCAGGCGCCGACCACATCGTGATCGCGGGGCACGACGGCGGCACCGGCGCCTCGCCGATCTCCTCGATCCACTCCGCGGGCGTCCCGTGGGAGATCGACCTGGCCGAGACCCAGCAGGTGCTGCTCGACAGCGGCCTGCGGACCCGCACCCGCCTGCAGACCGACGGGCAGATGCGCACGGGCCGCGACGTGGTCATCGCCGGGATCCTGGGCGCCGACGAGGTCGGTCTCTCGACCGCCCCGTTGATCGCCACCGGCTGCGTGATGATGCGCGTCTGCCACCTGAACACCTGCCCCGTCGGTGTCGCCACGCAGGACCCCCAGCTCCGTCAGCGCTTCTCCGGCACGCCCGATCACGTCGTGGATTACCTGGTCCACGTTGCCGAGGAGACTCGAGCCCTGATGGCATCCCTCGGAATCGCCCGATTCGAGGACCTGATCGGGCAGACCCACATGCTCGAGGCTGACCTCGACGTCACCAACTGGAAGACCCGGCGCGTCGATCTGAGCCCACTGCTCTGGGTTCCGGAGATTCCCGAGGGCGCCGCTCGCCATCACGTGGCCGGCGAGCACGTGATGGCCAAGGCCAACCTGGAGTCGCTCGAGGCGACCACCATCCTCCCGAGCGTCATCGAAGCGCTCGACCGAGGCGATCCGCTGCGGATCGAGAAACGGATCACGAACGTCGATCTGGCCCTCGGCAGCCTGACTTCCCGCGAGGTCGTCGTTCGCCACGGTGTCGCCGGCCTACCGGCGGACACGATCGATCTGGTCCTGCAGGGGTCGGCCGGCCAGAGTTGCGGCGCGTGGCTCGCCACCGGCGTGACCCTCTCGGTCGAGGGTGAGGTGAACGACTACGCGGGCAAGGGCCTGTCAGGCGGAGTCATGTCGGTCCGGCCGCCCGCGAGCGCCACCTTTGCGGCCGAGGACAACGTGATCGCCGGAAACGTCTGTCTCTACGGAGCGACGGGCGGCAAGGCCTTCTTCCGCGGAGAGGCCGGCGAGCGCTTCGCTGTCCGCAACTCGGGGGCGGACGCGGTGGTCGAGGGCATCGGCGATCACGGCTGCGAGTACATGACCGGAGGCCAGGTCGTGATCCTCGGCCCCACCGGAGAGAACTTCGCCGCGGGCATGAGCGGCGGAGTCGCATTCGTGCACGACCCAGACCTCCGCCTGCCCGAGCGGGCCAACCACGAGATGGTCGATCTCGAGCCCGTGGCACCCGAGGACGCACCGCGGCTTCAGGCCCTGCTGGCCGAGCACGTGGAACGGACCGGCTCCCCGGTGGCCGCGGCGCTCCTGGAGCGCTGGGATGACGCCCTTGGCGAGTTCGTCCGCGTCATGTCGCGCCGCTACAAGAAGGTCATGCAGGGCGACCCCGCGACACAGACGCTCGAGATCCCGGCCTGATGATCGGACTCAGCTGATGCCGAACCCCAGGGGCTTCCTCGATGTCAATCGAGTCCCCTCGCCTGAGCGCGACCCCGCCGAGCGGGTGCGCGACTACGGTGAGATCTACGGGACCCTTCCGGCCCCGGAACTGCGCAGGCAGGCATCCCGGTGCATGGATTGCGGCGTCCCGTTCTGCAACAACGCGTGTCCCCTCGGGAACCTGATTCCGGACTGGAACGACCTCGTCCGCGGCGGCGACTGGAAGCAGGCGATCGAGCAGCTCCACGCGACCAACAACTTCCCCGAGTTCACCGGCCTGATCTGCCCGGCGCCGTGTGAATCCGCCTGCGTCCTCGACATCGACGACGACCCGGTGATGATCAAGCAGATCGAATGGAGCATCATCGAGCACGCCTTCGCCGAGGGCTGGGTGAAGGCGCGTCGCGAGCCCGAGCGCACAGGGAAGACGATCGCGGTCGTCGGCTCGGGTCCGGCAGGCCTCGCGGTCGCCGACGAGCTGAACCAGGTCGGTCACACGGTCACGGTCTACGAGCGCGACGAGACGCCCGGCGGCCTGCTGCGCTTCGGCGTCCCCGACGCGAAGCTGGAGAAGTGGATGATCGACAGGCGGGTTGCCCTGCTCGCGGAGGAGGGAATCGACTTCGTCTACGGCGTCGATGTCGGGTCCGACCGCGACGCCGCCGAGCTTGCCGCCAAGCACGACGCGGTCGTCCTCGCGACGGGCTCGCGGGTCGAGCGCGATCTCGAGGTTCCCGGGCGCTCCCTCGACGGCGTGCATTTCGCGATGGAATACCTCTACGTGCGCAACCGCCATGTCGCCCGCACCCAGGGCCGCACCGCTCCCCCACCCGACCCGAAAACGGACATCGTCGCCGAGGGCAAGAGGGTCGTTGTCATCGGCGGCGGCGACACCGGGATGGACTGCGTCTCGAACGCCCTGCGCGAGGGCGCCGAGGACGTTGTCCTCCTCGACGTCTACCCGGACGTCCCCGAGGGCGGCCGCTACTCCGACCAGCCCTGGCCGCTCCCGCCGCGGCGCCTCGCCTCGACCTATGCCCTCGCTGAGGGTGGCGAGCGCCAGTTCGCGAGCCAGGTGACCGAGATCGAGGGCGAGGGCCGCGTCCAGCGCGTGCACGGCCGCGGCGTCACCGGCCTGTCGTCGCGCAGCCTCGAGGTCATCGAGGGCAGCGAGTTCACGCACGAGGCCGACCTGGTGCTGATCGCCGTCGGCTTCACCCACCCCGAGCACGGCGCCCTCGTCGAGCAGCTCGCCCCCGATCTCGACGACCGCGGCAACTTCGCCGCGAAGCGGTTCGAGACCTCCGTGGAGGGTGTCTACGCCGCGGGCGACGCGCGCATCGGCCAATCCCTGGTGGTGACAGCGATCGCCGAGGGCAGGCGCTGCGCCCGCGTCGTCGACCGCAAGCTCCGCGGGCCCGGGTAGGCGGGCGTGGGCCTCTTCAACCGGAAGAGCGATCCGGCTGCGAGGTCGCCGGCGGGGACAGGGTGCGGCGCGTCGACGTCGATGGCGGAGAAACTTCGCTCGAGTGACGTAGTGTTGGGCTCGTGAGTTACGAGCTCGACAGGTTGCACGAGGGTGGAGGGTTCTTCGAGTCACCGCGCTGGCACGACGGGCGCTGGTGGGTGTCGGATTTCTACTGCCATGAGGTCTTCACGCTGACCGCGAATGGTGAACGCGAGACGGTGCTCGAAGTCGAGAACCAGCCATCGGGTATGGGCTGGATGCCGGACGGTTCGCTCCTCGTCGTCTCGATGAAGGATCACCGACTGCTGCGGCGCAGCCCGGACGGGGAGGTCTCACTTCACGCCGACCTCACCGAATTCTGTGGTGGCCACCTGAACGACCTCGTCGTCGACCCGGAGGGCCGCGCCTATGTCGGCAACTTCGGCTTCGACCTGATGGGGATGGGCGATCCGGCCCCGGCGGCCCTCGTCCGCGTCGACCCCGACGGTACTGCCGTGGTGGTCGCGGAGGATCTCCTCTTCCCCAACGGTTCGGTGATCACGCCGGACGGGAAGACGCTGATCGTCGGCGAAACGGCCGGATGCCGCTACACCGCGTTCACGATCCAGGCGGACGGCACGCTCGCCGACCGGCGCGTCTGGGCCCAGGTCACCCCTGAGCCGGAGATCACGACCTTCGCCGAGACCCTCTCGAAGATCGGGTTCGGCCCCGACGGTTGCACCCTCGACGCCGACGGGATGATCTGGGCCGCCGACGAGGTCGGCGGCCGCTGCGCGCGGGTCGCCGAGGGCGGCGAGATCGTCGACGAGATCAAGGGGCCCGAGGGCCTCGGCATCTTCGCCTGCGCCCTGGGAGGCGACGACGGCCACACGATGCTGATGTGCGCGGCGCCCGACTTCCTCGAGTCGAACCGCAGCGAGGCCCGCGAGGCCGTGCTGTTGACAACCCGCGTCGAGATCCCGCACGCGGGCCTCCCCTAGGCATCACCCGAGCCGGCAGCCGGGTAGGGCGCCCGCACGGTTCGCACGGCCTCAGCCGTGTCGTCGCCGAAGCCCCGCAGGATGTCCGTCGGACCATGCGTCGCTCCAATCGTGGTGGGCGGGTCACTACCACGCCCCACCACCGCGAGCCGACCCTGGGTGTCAGCGCCAAGCCCAGTCCGCACGTACGAACCCTGACCCATGTCACATCACCCACCAACGTTGGTGGGTGATGTGACCACGGTCGTTCAGATCGGCCCCTCCCCACCGCTCAGCGAGGGCAGCGGAGAGGATTCCGCAGACCTCCGCCGGCGCGGAAGCGCGTGCCGGCGCTCGGGTGTGCCGGTCGTCGAGAGCCGCAGGTCGCGTACCGCGGACCGAGCTGCTGAGAAACACCTCGTCGGCAGAGCGGAGCCGCTCGAGCGAGATCGCCTCCTCGAAGAATCCGATGCCCAGCTCGCCGATCATCTCGATCAGCGCCCTGCGAGTCGCGCCCGGAAGGATGCGGCCGTCGAGTGGCGGGGTGCGGATGGCGCCATCCTCCACGATCCAGACGTTCCCGGCTCCCGACTCGAGCACCGCGCCGTCGAGGTCGCAGATCAGTGCCTCGCGGCCCTTCGCGGCGATCGAGTCGACCAGGCGCCGGTCGGCCCACTTGTGGCGCCCGAGGCCGCCCGGGACCGTGATCGGCTCCAGGCGGACCGAAGCACGTGCGGGGCCGGTGGCAACGGATGAGGCTTCGACCCGGAGGGCGGGGGAACCGGGGCCCGGAATCAGCTCGATCCCCACACGGCTACGGCCCTCCCGGGGGGCGCAGCGGTCGATCTGCCGGGCGATCTCGGACTCCTCCAGCGACACTCCGTAGAGCGCGAGAGCGCTGTCCCTCATCCGGGCAATGTGACGCTCGGACTCGATCGCGACGCCATCGATGACCAGCAACGTCTCGATGATCCCGAGCCCGGGATCCGGGCGCGGGGCACGGATGGGCATCGGGCCCGGATCGCAGCGCGAGGCGCCCGGCGGGGCGACGATGCGCGAGCCCGCGGCCCGGACCAGAGGCTCCGCCTTGGCGATCGCTTCCTCGTACTCGGCCGCCGAGTCGGAGTCGGCGACTATGCCGGCGCCCGCGCCGAGCCAGATTCGCCCGCCGACGATCTCGAAGGTCCTGATCGCGACGTTCATCTCCAGCCCCGCCAGGGGGCTCGCGAAGCCGATCGCCCCCGTGTAGACCTCGCGCCCCGTGCACTCGAGGGTCGAGATCACATCCTGGGCCTTGATCTTCGGCGCCCCGGTGACGGATCCGGGTGGGAACGTCGCGCGCAACAGCTCCCGGTCGGAGAGGCCGGGATACAGATCCCCCTCCACCTCCGAGACGAGGTGCCAGAGCCCCGGGTGCGCCTCGGGGCTCGTCGCCTCGGTGGCGCGCACGGAGCCGTAGCCGCAGACCCGGCCGAGATCGTTGCGGATGAGGTCGACGATCATCACGTTCTCGGCGCGGTCCTTCGCCGACGAGGCAAGCTTGCGGCTCTGCTCGAGAGCGCGCTCGGGGTCATCTGAGCGACGGATGGTCCCCTTGATCGGTGCGCTGCGGACCCTGCGGCCGCGACGGCGCAGGAAGAGCTCCGGCGAGAGGCTGACGATCTCCGCCTCCCCGATGTCGAAGTAGGCGCCGTAGGCGGGTCCGAGCTCCGCCGACGCCGCGGCGAACAGATCGATCCCGGCGCCGGTGAAGCCGGCCTCGAGCCGCAGGGCGAGGTTCGCCTGGTAGAGGTCCCCGGCCTCGATATAGGCCAGACAGGCCTCGACGGCGCGCCGGTAGCCAACCTCGCCGGGCGACGCGATGAAATCACCGCACCCGAACGCCTGAGGGGCCCGAGGGGAGGCCGCGAGCACTGCCCTGAGCCGCTCTTCTCGCCTCTCGAGCCGTTTGCGGTTCGACCCGTCGTCCAGCCCCTCGAACCACCACGCTCCGGCCGCGTCCCGGTGGAGCACGTGGTCGTAATGAGCGAGGCTCGAGATCGGCAGCGGGCGAGGCCGCGGTGGGGGCGGAAGCAGGCTCTCAACCGCCGCCCCGAGCCCGTAGGAGAGATGGCCGAACCACCCCCCTCCCACCGCGTCATCGTCAGCTCCACCCGGCGCGCTCTCGGAAAACGGGGCGAACGGGTCCTCGTGATCCTCGACCCTGTGAGTCGGCTCCGAGCCCACGATCGCGCCCCCTCCCGCCCAGCGGCCCACCAGGGCAAATGGCCGGTTCTCGGCACGCAGGGCGAGCAGCACCTCCTGGGGGGTGAGGCCGGATTCGATCTGGGACCTGACGAGCGTCGCAGGAGGCATGGCTCTCGATGATGGTGGATCGGGTACGGGGTTGGGTGCGGGTCGTGCCCGGGGCGAGATCGGACTGCCGGGGCCTTGTCGTGTTGCCGAAAACCCAACCACAGGAGATGGCGAATGCACGATCCGACGCCCACGCCCCCGCCCACGCCCTTCGCACCCGTCGATCCGCTCGGTCGCGAGATCCAGTCGGTCCTCGAGGCGATCCGGCCGAAGAGCGCCGAGCCGACGAGCCCGATCTACCGCGGCTACGCGCTCTCAGCGTCCGAGGCCTACCTGCACCTCTCGCGCGAGCGCAGCTCCGAGGCGGAGGTCCGGGTCCGCAAGCACGGCAGGGGCGACGGATGCCACTGGTGGCTCGAGGATCCCCGCGGGCGGATCGTCGATCTGACCCTGAATGCGGCCGACCGACGGGCGATCAAGGAGGACCCGAGCCTGCGATTCCCATACGAGGATGGGATCGGCGCGATGTTCCGCACCGGCCCGCACAAGCCCTCGAAGCGGGCGGCGGCGATCATCACGCTGGTTCGAGCTCGGGAGTAGCGCCCTCCGGTGCCGCGGGCCGGGGCGGGATCATCGACCGGGCGGCGATTGCGCCGAGGACGCAGATGGCGGCGCCCGCGAGGAAGGCGAGCTGGTAGCCGTCGGTCTGTGCGACGACCCTCGACGTGCCGGCGGCGACCTCGGAGTTCGTGTGGGAGACGGCGAGGGTGCTCAGCGCGGCCAGGCCCAGTGCCCCTCCCACCAGGCGGGAGGTATTCACGAGGCCGGAGGCGAGCCCGCTCTCGGCCCTCGGCACACCCTGGACCGCGGCGATCGTCACCGGGACCATCGACATGCCGAGCCCCGTCGCGGCGAGAATGCCGCCCGGGAGCACATGGGTCGCGTAGCCGCCCGAGTCCTCGATGCTCGACAGCACCCCGAGGCCGAGGGCGGCGAGCAGCATCCCGGCCGTAAGCACCGGGCGCACGCCGAAACGAGCTACGAGCCTGGGCGCCATCGTCGAAGCGCCGACGATGCAGAGCGTCATCGGAAGGAAATCCAAGCCCGTCTCAAGCGCGCTGTGGCCGAGCACCTGCTGGAGGTAGAGCGAGAGGAAGAACCACATCGCGAACAGGGCCGAGCCGAGCAGGAGGATCACGACGTTGGCCGCTCGCAGGGCGGGGCGGGCGAAGATGCCGAGGGGCATCAGAGGGCGCTTGGCCACGCCGCCCTCGATGACTACGAAGGCCGCGAGGAGCAGGACTCCCACAGCGAGCGGGCCGAGGACCTCGGGCGAGCGCCAACCGAGCGCGTCGGTGCGGACGACGCCGTAGACGATCGCCGTGAGGCCGGCGGTGACGGTGACCGCGCCGGCGGCGTCGAAATGCCCGCCGGTGTCCGCTGCGCCATCAGCGGGGATCAGCCCACGGCCGACACCGAAGACGAAGAGGGCGATCGGCACGTTGACGACGAAGATCGCCTCCCAGCCGAATGCCTGCGTGAGGATGCCGCCGAGCAGGACCCCGGAGGTCCCTCCGAGCCCGGCCATCGCGCTCCAGATGCCGAGGGCGCGGTTGCGCTCCTTGCCCTCAGCGAAGGACACGGTGAGGATGGCCAGGCTCGCCGGGGAGATCACCGCGGCGCCGAGACCCTGGAGGGCCCGCCCACCGAGCAACAAGCCCTGCGTGGGGGCGAGCGCACAGACCAGCGACGCGATCGCGAAGGCCGCGCTTCCGGCGAGGAAGACGCGCTTGCGTCCGAGGAGATCCGCGGCACGGCCCCCGAGCATCAGGAAGCCGGCGAAGGTGAGGGTGTAGGCGTTCACGACCCACTGCAAACCGGTGCCGGAGAAGTCGAGGCCGTCACGAATGGAGGGCAGGGCGACGTTGACGATCGAGACATCGAGGATGACCATGAACTGCGCGAGGCAGATCAGGACGAGAAGGGCATTCGAGCCACGCCCCGCCTCCGCGTCTTCCGGAGGCTGGGCCTCAGCCGGCGCGATCTCGCGTTCGGTGACCTCCTCTTCGAGCATCGCCCGAAGCTACAGAACCGGATCGGCGGGCATCCGTGCGTCCCCGCACACAGGCGAGAGGCATAGACTCGGACGAGTGAAGGTCCACCACCTCAACTGCGCGACGATGTGTCCGCGAGGCGGTCGGTTGATGGGCGGAGAAGGCGGTCCGCTGACGCCGAGCCCGATCGTCGCCCACTGCCTCCTGATCGAGGCGGGCGGGGAGCTCGTTCTCGTGGACACCGGCCTCGGTACGGAGGACATCACCGATCCCAAGCGCACGGGACAGCCGTTTCGCGGGGTGGTCAGGCCGAAGTTCGATCCCTCGGAGACGGCGATCCGCCACGTGGAGGGCCTCGGGTTCGGCACCGGGGACGTGACCCACGTGATCGTCACCCACCTCGACGTCGACCACGCCGGGGGCCTGGGTGACTTCCCGAAGGCCGAGGTGCATGTGTCCGCGCCGGAGCTCGAGATGGCGCTCCACCCGAAGATGACCGAGCGCCTGCGCTACATCTCCGAGCAGTGGGCACACGGCCCGAGCTGGGTCTCCCACGACGCGGGCGGAGACGACTGGTTCGGGTTCGAGAGCGTGCGGATCCTGGAGGGGCTTGGCGAGGAGATCGTGCTCGTGCCGCTCTCCGGACACTCCGCGGGAAGCGTCGGCGTTGCGTTCAAGGAACCATCGGGCTGGTCGATGCACTGCGGCGACGCCTACTTTCACCACGGCGACATCGAGTCACCCAAGTCGAGCCCGGCGTTCCTGCGGGCATTCCAGTCGATCGTCCAGTACGACGGGAAGGCGCGCCACCGAAACCAGGATCGCCTCCGCGAGCTGAAGAAGGCCCATGGCGACGAGGTCAGGCTCTTCTGCTCGCATGACCCGGCGGAGTTCGCGGCGAGCTGAACGGCGCGTCAGGCGCCGAAACCGGCGCAGCCTCGAAGACTGAAGGCGGGGCTCACGTCCCCGGGTGCCGCGACAGAAGGCCGGCCCAAACCCGGGTCATCGAGTCGACGATCGCCGCCCTCGAGATGTCGGGGTCGTCGATCCACCAGAGGACCAGACCAGCCATGCCCATGCTCAGCATCTCCCCGAGCGGCTCGTGCTCGCGACCGGGAATCGGGACCTGGCGCAGCTCCCCGATCAACTCCGCCAGAACGGTTCGAGCCCGCGAATGCACCTCCGCCCGGACCGCCCCGACGGCCGGTCCGCCGCCGCTGTCGCGAAAGAGCATCCGCCAGGCGTAGGCGTGGGTCTCGACGTATCCGAACCAGGCGTCGAGGACAGTCCGCAGCCGCTCCTCCATCGAGCCGTCGTCGGGGACGACCATCGCAAAGCTGTCGAAGTCGGTCCCGTGGCGCGCGAGGACCGCGATATAGAGGTCCTGCTTGGAGCCGAAGTGGCGGTAAAGGATCGGCTTCGTCACTCCGACCTCCTCGGCGATGCGATCGAGGCGAACCGAGTCGTAGCCCGCCTCACCGAAAAGCCGCTCCGCGGCATCGATGATCTGCGCCCGCCGCTCATCGGCCGGCATCCGCCGCTTGACCTCCACCTCCACCATGGGTTACCAAAGAGTAACTTAAGTTGCTACGGTCTTGCGGACACCGAACCAGGAGGCCCCCGTGGCAACAGAGACCGAGCACGTGACCGAGGCGAAGGGCAACCGGGTCAACGACCCGATCCATCGCGTCTCATACACCTTCGAGCCCGACGGCGACGACCTCTGGGTCCACACGTGGCTACAGGACGGCGGCCACCTCCCCGAGCATTTCCACCCCGTTTGCGTCGAGTACTGGGAGGTCCTCGAGGGTTCGATCCGGATCAAGCTCGATGGCACCTGGCGCGACCTGAGGCCGGCCGACGGCCCCGTCGAGGTCGCGCGGAACTTGCGCCACGAGCTGAAGAACGAAAGCGGCAGCGAGGCGAAGCTGCGGACCCACGTCCAGCCCGCCGGTCGCCTGGCCGAGTTCCTCACCGAAAGCGCCCACGCGGCAAACGAGGGGCTCTACAACGCCCGCAACCTGCCGACGAGCTGGCACGGGGCGGTCTGGCTCTCCGCCTTCGCGCTCGACCACAGGGATGAGACCGTGATGACCTCGCCGCCACCAGCCGTCCAGAGAGTCCTGCTGCCGTTGATGGCGCGGTTCAAGAAGTAGGTGAAGAAAGAGGCACCGCCGGGACTCCCAACGGTGCCTCTGAATATGGAGGTGCGGAGAGTTGAACTCCGGTCCTCGGCCGCGTAACGACCGGCGTCTACAGGTATAGCCGACTCTTTATTCTCGCTTCCCGGGGTCCGAGCCGGCGGGCACTGCGGGGAGCAAAGCCCTCTTTGCTGTCCCCTGGCTGACGGGGCGATCCGCCTGGGTGAGCCCGCTGTTGAAGCCGGTGCCCCGTCCCGCGGGCGGGGACGGACCGACTCTCATCGTCTTAGCTCTTAACTAAGCGGCGAGGGCGAACTCATGGTCCGCACGTATTGGTTGGTGCTGGGGTTTTACGAGGCCTCCAGCA
>JBBSQE010000020.1:0-22334 GCA_038258095.1 Solirubrobacterales bacterium
AGTCCGAGCGGCCGGTGGCCATGATCCGCACGAAGGGCTCGGCGTCTTCTGGCATCACCTCGGGCGTCGGGTTCGCCATCGCGAAAACGATCGCGTCATCGTTCATCTTCCCGAGCGACTCGGCCTCGATGATCCCGGGGCCGGAGAGGCCGACGAACAGGTCCATGCCCTCGATCACGTCGCCGGGGTCTCCCTCGATGTGGTCGGGGTTCGAGTTCTCCGAATACCACTTCTTGATGCCCGTCATTCGGCCAGACTCGTAGTCCTCGCGGGTCGTCGACAGGGCGCCCTGGCGGTCGCAGCCGACGACATGGGTGACTCCGGAGGCGAGCATCATCTTGGTCACGGCTACCCCGGCCGCGCCGAGGCCAACCATCAGGACCCGCAGGTCCTCGATCGGCTTGCCGGTGATCTTCAGCGCGTTGAAGAGAGCGGCCATCGTCACGACAGCGGTGCCGTGCTGATCGTCATGGAAGACGGGGATGTCGAGGGACTTCTTGAGCCGCTCCTCGATCTCGAAGCACCGCGGGGCGGAGATGTCCTCCAAGTTGATGCCACCGAAGGTAGGCGCCATCAGCTCGACGGTCTTGATGATCTCCTCCGGGTCCTGCGTGGAGAGGCAGATCGGGAAGGCGTCGACGTCGGCGAACTCCTTGAAGAGCATCGCCTTGCCCTCCATGACCGGCATCGCGGCCTCGGGGCCGATGTCGCCGAGCCCGAGAACGGCGCTGCCGTCGGAGACCACGGCGACGGTGTTCTTCTTGATCGTGTACTCGAACGCCTTCGACCGGTCCTCGTGAATTGCTGAGCAGACCCGTGCGACGCCCGGGGTGTAGGCCATCGAGAGATCGTCGCGCGTCTTCAGCGGGTACTTGTTGGCCTGCTCGATTTTGCCGCCGCGATGCATCTGCATCGTCCGGTCCGTGTACTCGAGGACCTTGGCGCCGCGGGTCGAGCCGATCCCTCGGAGAATCTGCTCCCAGTGGCCCTGGTCGCGCGCATCGATGGTGAACTCCCGCACCCGCTTGCCCTCGCTGCCGGCGCCGGGCACGAGGTCGACTCCCTGAAGCTGGCCTCCCGCCTCGGCGATCGAGGCCGTCAGCTTGCCCAGCGGCTCCTGCCGAGCATCGAGCTCGACGCGGATCGTGACGCTGTACTGGGCGGAGACGGTTGCCATCGGCGGCGGAGTCTAAAGGGGGAAGTCGAGGCGGGACGGGTGGGGCTTGGCCACGGTGCCGGCCGCTGCGCGGGCGGCAGCTCCGGGTGGGGGCTCGGCCGCTGCAGCGCAAGCGGCTCTGCGCAAGCGGCCGGGGGCGTGCGCCGACGCCGGCGCCTGAAACAGCAGCCGGGTAGGGGGGCGAAGTGCTCGAGGTGGCGACTTATGCACCGTATGCGGGAACAAGTCGCCTACCCCGACGTCCTGATCGCCCGGATCGCCGCGGGTCAGCACGGGACGATCTCCTATTCGCAGCTGCTGGCCGCAGGGTTGACCAGGAGCTCGGTGCGAAGACGCGTAGCCGCCGGGCGCCTACACCGCCTCTACCGCGGCGTTTACGCCGTCGGCCACCTCCCGGTCAGCCGCCGTGGCTGGTGGATGGCGGCGACGTTGGCCCTACCCGGAGCCCTGCTCAGCCACTTCAGCGCGGCGATGCTCTGGAAGATCCTCCCGCTCGACGGCCGCTGGCCGCAGATCACCGTCCCGGGGCAGGGAGGCAGGGCGAAGCGCAAGGGCATCGTCATCCACCGCTCGGTGACCCTGACCGCCCGTGAGTGCCGGCGCAAGGAACGGATCCCGGTCACCTCGGTCGCGCGGACGATCGCCGACCTGAGGCGGGTCGCCGACACCGACACCGTCCGCCGGGCGATCCGCCAGGCCGGCTACCTGAAGCTGAACCTGGAGGAGGTGGCCTGGGCCGGGGACCGCTCGCCGCTCGAGTTCGACTTCCTCGGCTTCTGCCGCCGCTACGGGCTTCCGATGCCCGAGGTGAACGCAAAGGTCGGGATCTACCACGTCGATTTCCTCTGGCGGGAACAGAAGTTGGCGGTCGAGACCGACGGCTGGGCCGCCCACCGCGGGCGCCAGGCCTTCGAGGACGATCACGCCCGAGGCCTCGAACTGATGCGGCGCGGGATCGAGATGCTCCCGCTCACCGAGCATCAGTTGAAGTCAGACCCGGCCGGGGTCGCGGCGGTGCTGCGGGAGCGGTTGGGGCGCGCCGCTGCCTAGAGTGGGGTCATGGCTTCCGATGCCAAGGACCCAGACGCGCCGGAGCTCTTCCTGCTCGACGGCAACAGCCTCGCCTACCGGGCGTTCTTCGCCCTGCCCGAGTCGATCGCCACGGCCGATGGGCGGCCGACCAACGCGATCTTTGGCCTCGCCTCGATGCTGGTCAAGCTGATCACCGACCATCATCCCGGCGGGCTCGTTTGCGCTTGGGACGCGGGGATGTCCGGGCGCAAGGAGATCTACCCCGAGTACAAAGGGCAGCGGCCCTCCCGGCCGGACCTCCTCCGCGAGCAGTTTCCCAACTTCATGCCCCTGATCGAGGCGTTCGGCTACTCGAACGTCAAGGTTGACGGCTACGAGGCCGACGACGTGATCGGCACCCTCGTCAAGCGGGCGCGCGAAGAGGGTATGCGCGTCATGGTCGTGTCCGGCGATCGGGACGTCTACCAACTGGTCGACGAGGGCGTGCGGGTGATGACGACCTCTCGGGGGATCACTGACACGAAGGTGTATGACCGCGAGGGAGTGATCGAGCGCTACGGGGTTCCGCCCGAGCTGGTCACTGACCTGATTGGCCTCAAGGGCGACACCTCGGACAACATCCCCGGCGTTCCCGGCATCGGCGACAAGACCGCCGCATCGCTGCTGCAGGAGTTCGGATCGCTCGAGGTCGTCCTGGATTCGGTCGACGAGATCTCCGGCAAGAAGCGCAAGGAGAACCTGACCAACCATGCCGACGACGCGCGGGTCTCGAAGGAGCTGGCGACGATCCAGTGCGACATCGAGATCGGCCTCGACCTCGCCGGGGTGATGGCCCGTGAGCCCGACCGCGGCGCTCTGCGGGATTTCGCGCGCGAGTTCGAGCTGAGGGCGATCATGGAGCGCCTCGAGGAGGGCCTGCCGAGCGGCGAGGCCGTTCCTGGGCGCGCGGTCGAGGAGGAGGTCGAGACGGAGGCCGTGGAGGGCACTCCCGGCGACCTGCCCGACGGGCCGGTCGCGCTCGCCATCTCCGGTGACAAGTGGGCCGGCGTGGGGGAGGGCGGAGCCGTCACGGGGGAGCTGGCGCAGGACGAGCTCGCCGTCGCGCTGGTGGGCCGGCCGATCGTCTCCCACGACGCGAAATCACTCGGCGGCGGGCGGCACGGATTCCTTGCCGCCGCGGCGCGCGAGGGGGCGGAGGTCACGCTCGACCACGACACGTTGCTCGGCGCCTATCTGCTCGACCCGGCACGCCGGACGTATGACCTGGCCGAGCTGGGAGCCGACGCCGGGATCGGGATCGCCCGCGATGCCGCGGCGGGTGCCGGCGCGGACGCCGAGCCCGAGCAGCTCTCACTCGAGGGCGACGCGGCCTCGGAGGCCGCGCTCGACCCGGCCGAGGAGGCGGCCTTGGTCGCCGCGCTGGCCGCTCATCAGCGCCCGCGGCTCGAGGGGTGGGGACTGACACCGCTCCTGCACGATGTCGAGATGCCGCTCGTCCACGTGCTCGCCGCGATGGAGCGCGAGGGTTTGAAGCTCGACGCGGAGCGGCTTTCTGAGATCGGCAAGAACTTCACGGCGGAGATCGCCCAGCTCCAGGCCGACATCCATGAGCTGGCTGGCAAGGAGTTCACGATCGGCTCGCCCCAGCAGGTCGGCCAGGTCCTGTTCGAGGATCTCGGCCTGACGCGCAAGCGCCGTGGGAAGACGGGCTTCTCGACCGACGCGCGGGTCCTCGCCCAGATCCGCGACGAGCACGAGATCATTCCCAAGATCGAGAGCTGGCGCGAGCTCTCGAAGCTGAAGAGCACCTACCTCGACTCCCTGCCCGACCTGATCGATCCGGACACCGACCGGATCCATACGACGTTCAACCAGACGACGGCCACGACAGGCCGCCTCTCGAGCACGAATCCGAACCTCCAGAACATCCCGATCCGCACCGAGATCGGCCGCCCGGTACGCGGCTGCTTCGTGGCGGAGGAGGGCAACTTGCTGCTCTCGGCCGACTACAGCCAGGTCGAGCTGCGCGTCCTCGCGCACGTCGCCGACGAGACGGTCCTGAAGGACATCTTCATCGCCAAGGACGACGTCCATGCCGCCACGGCGGCGGAGGTGTTCGGGATCAACCGTGACGAGGTAGACGTCGGCCAGCGCTCGAAGGCGAAGATGGTCAACTTCGGCATCGTTTACGGCCTGACCGGTTACGGGCTGGCAGAGCGGTTGAACATCCCGCGCGGCGAGGCCGAGGAGTTCGTCGCCCGCTACCTCGACCGTTTCCCGGCCGTCAAGTCATTTCGCGAGGAGATCATCGAGGCCGCTCGCGAGGAGGGGCACGTGACAACCCTGATGGGCCGGCGCCGGCCGATTCCGGAGCTGCGCTCGAGCAACCCGAATACGCGCCGCCTCGGGGAGCGCCTCGCCGTGAACACCGTCATCCAGGGCACGGCCGCCGACATCATCAAGGTCGCGATGGTCCGCTGCCACGCGGCGCTCGGGACGGAGGGGCTCGAGACTCGCATCGTGCTGCAGATCCACGACGAGCTGCTGTTCGAGGGACCGACGTCGGATATGGAGAAGGCCGAGGCCCTGGTCCGGCGCGAGATGTGCAGAGCGTTCGAGCTCGAGCCGCCGCTCGAGGTCGATGTCGGCATCGGCCCGGACTGGCTTGCGGCGAAGTAGCTGCGGTGAACGACCGAGGGCCGGCGCGATGCCGGCCCTCGGGACGCCGCTCTCCGCGCGGGAGATGCTCGGCGGCTACTCGTCAGCCGCCTCGCCCAGCTTGATCTCCGCGAAGATCGCTGCGCCGCTTCGCGGCTTAAGCTCGGCCTCCTCGACGACCGTCCCGGCCGTGAGCTCGTCCGTGGAGCAGTGACACCCACCCTGCTTGCCGTGCTCGCGAGGGCCGGGATCGGAGTTCTCGCCGGGCCCGGGGTTGCTCGAGGGATCCTCGGACCCCTGGCCGCCCTGGCCGCCGCTTCCGGGCCCCTGGTTGCGGGCCGAGACCGGGTCCTCGCCGGACTCGTGGGCCTTGTGGCACCTGATGCGGGTATCCGAGGTGACCTTGCCCGTCACTGATCCTCCGTTGTAGAGGTTGATCGTCAGGACTCCATCCTCGAACGAGGTGATCGTGCCGGCGTTCTCGTCGCCGTCCTTGGTGCCGTCCCTGTCCGTGTCCGCCCGGCGAGGGTTGTCCCCGGCCCTGAATTCGGCGAGGTTACGGAGCCCGTCGTGATCCTGGTCCTTGCGGGCCTGCTTCACCTTCATTGAAAGCCTGAAGTGCCGCTCCCAGCGGTCGGGCAGCCTGTCGTGGTTTCGGTCTGCCGCCGAGGCGATCGTCGGCAGAGCGGACAATGAGATGACAAAGGCGCTCAACAAAACAACCCGGCGTGCCGTCCTTGAATTCTTCATCCGTCTCTCCTGGTCCATGCCGCGGTCCCGCGGCTTGTGCGTGTGAAGAGAGAACCCGAGGCCGCGGTGAAGATCACGCAAACCGGCGAAGGCCGGGCCTGGTGGGCCGGAGGGTCAGCCCGGTACGGATGGTTGCGAGCCGGCCGGTGGCGGGGGAGGCGGGGCACCGTAGTTGAAGCCGCCCCCGAAGCCACCGCCGGGCCCACCGCTCCCCCCGCGAGGCTCACCTGAGCCGCCGGAGCCGCCTCCCGATCCACCCGGGCCCCCGCCGGGACCGCCGGACCCGGACCCGCCACCGGGTTTGCCCGGTCCGCCTGAGCCCTGGTGGAAGCCGCCGCCCGAGCCGCCCGGGGTAGACGGTGCCGGGGGTGGCACACCGCCACCCGGCGCGTTCGATCCATCCCCGGGCGGCGAACCCGGTCCGGATTGTCCGCCGGGATGACGGGAGTCGCGATTCGGGCCGGAGGGATCGCCGGTTCCGCTGGAATCCGACGGGTCGGCGCCGCCCTGGCGGCCTTGGCCCAGGCCGCGGTCGTCGCCGGATCCCGAACCAACGCGGCCGGCGGCCTCGCCGGTGCCCCCCCGGCTCCCAGACTCGTCCTGGTCGCCGGTGCCCGTCGAGGATTCGTCGCCCAACGGCCCCTGCTGGCCGGCCTCCGCCGTCCCGAGCTTCTTCGAGATCGTCCCGGCGGAGGCGTCCGCGGGCATTCCGCTGCGCTCGTGGATCGCTACCCCCGTGCCGACGGACCCGGCGATCAGGACCGTCGCAGCGGCGGTCTTGATCGCGATGCCGGTGCCGGCCCCGCCCGCGGCGCCGGCGATCGCGCCTCCCGCGCTGCCCGTCGCTTCAACCGAGGTGCCCGGGGCGCCCTCGAGCAACCAGCGGACCAGCGGTAGCGGCACGAGCGCTCCGAGGCCGTCGCGCAGGCTGATCCGAGCGCGGTGGATCGCCTGTCGGGCTGCGCCGCCGCTGATTCCCAGGGTGGCTGCGATCTCTGCGTGGCTCAATTCCTCGAGCTCGCGCATCACGATCGCTGCCCGCTGGGAATCCGGAAGCGCTCCGAGGCGCGTCATCAGGTCCTTCAACTCTTCCCGGCGCTCGATCTGCTCCGCAACGCTGCTCGGAGCCACCTCGGTGTCAAGCAAAGGGGCGGCGGCCGCCGGCTGATCTCGAAGGTCGTTCAGGGCCGTGTTGCGGACGATTCGGTAGAGCCACTGCCGGAGCTCGATCTCGTTATCGGTGCCGCGCAGGGCGAGCAGCGCTTTCGAGAACGCGTCCTGGGTCACGTCCTCGGACCGGTGGGTGGGGACGATCGACGTCGCGTAGCGCCCGAGAGCCCGGCCGTAGCGCCGCACGATCTCCTCGAAGGCCGTCTCGTAGCCGTCCCGCACGAGAGCGACCAGGCGGCCGTCGGACTGGGTGCGCAGGGCCGGCCCGAGCAGAAATCTCGGCGCGATCGACGTTCCGGCGGGTGGAGGTGGCATCGCTCTCCTGGGCTCCTTGAGGCGCGCTTCTGCTGATATGACAGCAGGCAGGTTGGGGGCTTGTCTCATTAGACAACACGCGCGAGAGGCAAAGATCACTATGCAGTCGCAAGATCTTGGATAGGGGCACGGCAGTCGTTGTGACCGCGGTGGTCGGCGGCCTCCTCGCGCTGCAGGCCCCGATCAACTCGAACCTCTCCGATTCGACGGGAAAGATCCCCGCAGCTCTGATCTCGTTCGCGGTCGGAACCCTTGTGCTCGCGGCGATCGTGATCCTCAGTGGAAAGGCCGGGAGCCTCGGGGAGGTCTCTGGAGTCCCCTGGTACTACCTGACCGGCGGGCTGCTCGGAGCGGTCTACGTGACCGTGGCCCTGATCTCGGTCTCGACGATCGGGGCGGGCGGCGTCGCCGCGGCGACGATAGCCGGCCAGCTGACGATGTCGGTTGCGATCGACCGGATCGGCGCCTTCGGGCTCGAGCCGGAGCCGATCACGCTCGGCCGAGTCGCCGGGGTCGTCCTGCTCCTGGCCGGGACCGTCCTGATCGTTCGCTGAGCGGTGCCGCCCGGGGCGGCGGCACGGTCTTACTACGCGGCGGCGCCTACGCGGCGGCGACGACCTCGGCCGGCTCGGCCGCGGGGCGGGCGTCCTGCGGGGGAAGCGCGATGCGCAGGTAGTGCGTGAAGGCCCAGTGCGTGAGCGGTCGCCAGCCGACAGCGCGGATCAGGATCCAGCGCAGGCGCGGCGGCAGCTTCGGAACGATCCGCTGTGTCCGCAGCATCCAGCGGAACTTCCACTCGTGGGAGGCGCTGAACTCTCCGTAGGCCGTGAGCGCCTGTTCGCGGGTCTTGCGGCCCTCGAAGACTTCCCGCATCTCCCGTCCCACGACAAGGCCGAAGCCCAGCGCGGTGCGGATGCCCTCCGCCGTCAGCGGCAGGCAGTGGCCGGCCGAGTCGCCGGCGAAGAACACCGGGCCCTCGGTCGCGGGGCGGATCTTGTGGGGGATCCAGTTGCCCTGGTACTCGTTCTTTTCCCGTCCGAGGTCGGCGGTGAGGAGGTCGGTGGTCTCACGAACGTGGAAGCGAGGATCGAACGACCCCACTCCGATCCGCGTCTCGTGCTCGGCGGGGAACGCCCATCCGTAGCCGGCCGGCACGTAACGGTCGTCGATCCAGATCTCCAGGTCGGTCCCCTCGCCGGCGGGATGCACCTCGAGGCCGCGCGAGACCGGGGCGTCCGGGGGCTGGTAGCCGTCACCGGCCGTGAGCACGCGGCGCCAGCCGAGGGCATCGACGACGAGCGGCGCGGAGATGACCCCACGGTCCGTTTCAACCGCGATCGGTGAGGCGGAAGAGGCGGGCCATCCGTCTCTGATTCCTTGGCCCGCCCCTGAAGACGAACCCTTGTGAAGTCCGTTGACCTTCGCCGTCTCGAATCTCGCGTCGCATGAATCCCAGATGATCTGGCAGAGATTCCGGTAGTCGAACGTCGAGAAGGTCCAGGGGAGGTCGTAGCGGGAGGTCCCGTGGGGCGTATGGGCGACGAGCTCTCCGAACCGCTGGAGCTCAGAGTCCATCAGGCCCAGCGCCTCGAGCCAGACGGTGGGAATGCCGCAGGCGGAGGTCTGGCGCTCGCCGATCTCGTAGCGGTCGACGATCAGGACATCGGCGCCCGAGCCGGCCAGCTCCCGCGCGACCATCAGCCCGGCGAAGCTCGCCCCGCAGATCAGGACGTCGTGGGAGCCGTCGAGCGGCGTCCGCTCATCCCCTCGCTTGGTGGCTCGCACGGGCATCTGGATGCCCAGAGTAACGAGGGGCCGATCGTGGAGCACGCAGCCGGTCTGATGTCCCTATCATCCTGCGTCTTGTCTTCTGTCGAGACACCCGTGGCTCCGCCTGCCAGCAATGGAGCGCCCGTCGGTAAGCCCGTGGAGGGGTCCGACGGCCTGCTGCTGGAGATAGACGGCCAGATCGTCCCGAACTACGCGGCGACGATGGTCTCCGTCGAGGAGCAGAAGATCGTCACCGGCAAGGTCGTGCGGATCGACAAGGACGAGGTCCTGGTCGACATCGGCTACAAGTCGGAGGGGGTCATCCCCTCGAACGAGCTCTCGATCCGCAAGTCGGTCGACCCGGCCGAGGAGGTCGAGCTGGGCGAGTCGGTCGACGCGCTGGTCCTCACCACCGAGGACCAGGAGGGTCGCCTGATCCTCTCCAAGAAGCGCGCCCGGTTCGAGAAGGCCTGGCGCCGCATCGAGACCGCCGCCGAGTCGGGCGAGCCGGTCGAGGGCACCGTGATCGAGGTCGTCAAGGGCGGCCTCATTCTCGATCTGGGCGTCCGCGGCTTCCTGCCCGCTTCGCTCGTCGACATCCGCCGCGTTCACAATCTCGACGAGTTCATGAGTCAGACGCTCGAGTGCAAGGTCATCGAGCTCAATCGCAGCCGCAACAACGTCGTCCTGTCGCGCCGCGCCGTCCTCGAGGAGGAGCGCAAGGAGGTCCGCGAGCAGATCCTCGGCAACCTCGAGCCCGGCCAGGTCGTCGAGGGCAAGATCTCCAACATCGTCGACTTCGGCGCGTTCGTCGATCTCGACGGCATCGACGGTCTGATCCACATCTCCGAGCTTTCCTGGAGCCACGTGAACCATCCCTCCGAGGTGGTCGCGATCGGCGACGACGTGAAGATCAAGGTCCTCGACATCGACCGCGATCGCCAGCGCATCTCCCTGGGGCTGAAGCAGACCCAGGAGGACCCGTGGCAGCGTGTCGTCTCGACCCACCGCTCCGGCGACGTGCTGGAGGGCAAGGTCACGAAGGTCGTCGCGTTCGGCGCCTTCGTCGAGATCCTTCCCGGCGTCGAGGGCCTCGTTCACATCTCCGAGCTCGCCGATCACCACGTCGAGAACCCGTCCGAGGTGGTCGACCCCGGCTCGGCCCTCAATGTCAAGATTCTCGAGATCGACGAGGAACGGCGCCGCCTATCGCTCAGCGTCAAGCGCGTCGAGGGGCAGAACATGCCGCTCCGCGATCTCGGTCTTCAGGTGCAGGAGGCCCAGCAGGCGGCCGAAGGGACCGATGTTCCCGAGGCCGCCGCCGGGGACACCTCGACCGCAGCCGCCGGTCTCGAACTCTCCGAGGAAGTCTTCTCCCAACCCGCCCCGGAGGCCCCCGCCGCCTCCGAGGCCCCCGAGGAGGCCGAGGCAGTCGAAGAGCCCGCCCCAGTCGCCGAATCCCCCGAGGAGGCGGGCGGCGCCGCCGATCCGCAGGAAGCTCCTGATGCGCCACCCGATGAGAGCGACGCCGGGGCCGGAGAGGATTCCGCCGAGACCCCCGCTGAGGGCGAGTCCGTGGAAGAGCGGCCCGATTCCCCCGACGAGAGCGACGAGGCAGCCGGCGAAAGCGGCTGAAGCGCGGCCGTGCCCCGTCCGACCACCATCGGGCTGACGGGTTCCGTCGCCGCGGGCAAGTCCGTGGCATTGGCAGCATTCGAGGGACTGGACGCTGCGACGGTCTCGACCGACGCGATCGTCCATGAGCTCCTCGGAACCGACGAGGTCCGGCGGGCCATCGCTGAGCGCTGGGGCTCCGGGACTCTCGGCGATGGTCAGGTCGACCGCGCCGCAGTCGGGCGGATCGTCTTCTCCGATCCCGATGAGCTGTCCTGGCTCGAGGGTCTCCTGCATCCACTCGTGCGCGACCGGATCGCGGGGTGGATGAGCAGCCTTCCCGAAGGCACGGAGTTCGCCGTCGTCGAGGTGCCGCTGCTCTTCGAGGGAGGGCTCGCCGAGGTGTTCGACACGACCGTGACAATCACAGCCTCAGAAGACGAGCGGCGCCGGCGCGCCGAGGCAAGGGGCACCGCCCTGGTCAGCGAGCGCGACTCCCGGCAGCTGACGCAGGAGGAGAAGGCCGCTCGGGCCGACCACGCGATCGCAAATGATGGGGCGTTCGCGGATCTCGAGCGGGCGCTGAGCGTTCTTCTCGAGGAGCTGAGAGCCGGCGATCGGGCGATCCCGCCGGAGTCATTGCCAAGCTAGTGGGCCTCCAGTAGTCACCCGACGTGGCATCGAGCTCGACATCGAGAAGGCCCCGCGGCCGAGCGCCGGCCCGTCGCTCGCGGGCGCGCCGGGCCCAGGTCACGAAGCGGCGGCGGTTCGGCTTGGCCGTCGTGGTCGGTTTCGTCGCAGTGGTCGCGCTCGTGGTCGTCGCGCTGCCGGACAGGGTCGATCATGTGATCCAGGAGCTGACGCTCCCATTGCGCCACGAGGACATCATCCGCCAGCAGTCGAAGGAGAAGGGGGTCGATGCTTCGCTGATCGCGGCCGTCATCTACTCAGAGTCCCGCTTTCGCGACCAGACGTCGAGCGCCGGAGCCCGGGGCCTGATGCAGATCACCAGGGCGACGGCAGCGGAGATCGAGAAGCAGAGCGGCGGCACGACCTTCGATTTCAAGGATCTGGCGGATCCGGACATCAGCATCAGCTACGGGACCTTCTACCTTCGCTTCCTGCTCGACCGCTACGACGGCAACGAGGTCGCCGCCCTGGCGGCCTACAACGCCGGTCCAGGAAACGCTGACAAGTGGGGCGGGTCCTCGATGGAGATCGATGACATCAAGTTCCTCGAGACTCGCGCCTACGTCGAGGACGTGCTCCAAAAGAAGACCGAGTATCGCCGCAAGTACGCGAAGGAACTCGGCTACTAACGTGAGTCTGCGGCGCTTGGCCCTCTCTCTTGCGGTCGGCCTCGTCCTCGCGGATGGGTCTGTCGTCGTTCTCGCGCTGCCGGACATCTACCGCGATCTGGGGACCTCGGTTTCCGGCGTCACCTGGGTGCTCGTCGCGTTCAACCTCGTGCTCGCCCTCTGCGCCGTCCCCGCGGCGCTTCTGGCGAGGCGGGTCGGCCCGGGGCGGGCGGCGGCGGTCGGGCTTGCCGTTTTCGCGGGCGCGAGCCTGGCGTGCGGGGTCTCCGAGAGCCTCGGGTCGCTGCTCGCGGCGCGCTGCCTGCAGGCGGCCGGGGGAGCCGTCGCCGTCACGGCGGCCCTGGAGCTGATGCCGTCGGTGGTCGGCTCGGAGCGCGGAGCGGCCGTCGCGTGGGCGTCGGCGGGCGCGGCTGGCGCTGCTCTGGGGCCGGGCGTCGGCGGAGTCCTGACCGAGCTGGTCTCGTGGCAGTCGATCTTCCTGTTCCAGGTTCCCCTCGCGCTGGCGGCCGGCGTCCCCCTCCTCGGGATGGCTCGCGCCGAGTCCGACCACACGACGATCGTGCACGAGCTCCGGGCGACCGGACGGCCGCATCTCTTGGCGAACGTAGCGCTGGCTCTGGTCTCCGCCGCGATCGCGGCTGCGCTCTTCCTCGTCGTCCTGCTCCTGATCGAGGGTTGGCGCTTGACGCCGATCGCCGCCGCGGCGGTGGTCACAGTGGTGCCGATTGCGGCCGTGGGCGGGTCCCGTCTGACAGCCCTGGTTCCCAGTGCGCGAGCACGCGCACTGTCCGGGGCGCTGCTGCTCGCAGGCGGGCTCGCGGGGCTCGGGCTGATGCCCCGGGCGGTGATCGTCCTGACCATTCCGCCCCAGATCCTGGTCGGCGTCGGCCTCTCTCTGGTGCTCTCGGCCCTGACGGAGACGGCGCTCGGGGGCCGGGCGCCCCAGGCCATTCACGGCGGCTGGACGATCGCGGCGCGGCATGCGGGGGTCGTCGTCGGGCTGCTCGTGCTGACGCCGGTCTTCACCGCCGACCTCAAGGAGCAGCGGAACGATGCGATCGACGCCGGTACTGCCGTCGTCCTCGACGCAAAGGTCGACCCGGCCCTGAAGATCGAGCTGGCCTCACGGATCTCGGACCAGCTCGACACCGAGCGCGGCAAGGTCCCGATCATCGACCCGGCCTTCGAGCTGCTGCCCGAGGATCCCGGGGACCGCTCGGACGTCGAGACGCTCAAGGCAGATCTCCAGGACCAGCTCGACCGGGCGGCAACCCACGCCTTCAGCCCGTCCTTTCTGATCGCCGCCCTCCTCGCGATGGCGGCGCTGCTTCCCATCGGCCTCTCGCGGAGGATCGAGCTGTGAGCGGGCCCCAGAGGGACGACGACATCGCCTTCTCGATCAACCGCTCCACTCTTGCCGTCGGGACCTCGGCGCTCCTAGCGGCACTTCTCGTCATCGCCTATCTCGCGGCGGGGGGCTCGTCCTACGAGCCGGCCCAGGTGCGCGACCCGTGCCAGCCGCGCGAGTGGCGCTCACCCCACGGAGTCAAGGAGATCGCCGAGCAGTTCACGCTCTCGGCTCTCGACGGCGCCGCCTGCGAGCTCGGTGTGAGCCGCGAGGTGCTGGCCCGGGCCCTCGCCAACGACGATTCCCGCAAGGCGTTCGCAAAGCAATACGACATCAGTGACGAGGATTTGGACAATGCCGTCCACGCCGGGCTGGTCAGAGGGGTCGACGACGCCGAGGACGCTGGGGCGATCAACTCGGTCGTGGCCTTCGGTTTGCGCGAGGCCGTGAAGCGGGTTCCGGTCGACCAGGCGATCGGGCTGCTCAAGGACGCCCAGCCCCTCTTCGAGAATGCACAGGGCCTCGGCGGCATCCTGCCCGGCCTCCTCGACCAGGCGAACGGCCTGCTCCCGAACGACCTGCAGGATCTCGTGCCCTGATGGACCAGCGCAGCCGGCAGCAGAGGATCGTCCTCGGCTGTCTCGCCGCTGCGGTCGTCCTGTCGTCGTTTTTGATCCCGCGCCTCGCCACCCACCTGACGTTCGTCTACGACGACTGAGACCCGCTTGTCAACTGACGGAACTGGAACGCCGACTCCTTCCTCGACCCCTACCACGAGCACATCGTCGCCGGCCCGGCGCTGGTGTTCAAGATCCTCACCTCGACCTTCGAGATCGGCTCGGCCACCCCCTTCCGGATCGTCTCCACCGCCGTGTTCGCCTCGAGCGCGGTGCTCCTTTTGGTGGCTGCGATCGCGGATCAGGGATTGGCTGGCCCTGATCGGAGCTGTCGCGATCCTCTTCCTCGGCGCGTCCGTCGAGAACCTGCTGTTCGTATCCCAGCGGTGCACGGGCCCGCAGGTCCCGAGGTTGGCGCCGGGCGCATCAGTCGCGCCCTGCCCTCCACACCAACACCATCAGCGGGAGCTGCAGCGGCAGGCGGGCCCAGAGGAGCCAGCGGGGGATGTCCTTGGCGCCCTTCACTTGGTCGGGGTGCATCGCCATGTGGAGGTTGGCCGGGAACACGGCAACGAGCAGGGTGAGCAGGCCCCAGCGGGACGCCTGGCGCGTGGCGGGGAGAAGCAGGCCGACTCCGCCGGCCACCTCCGCGACGCCGCTGACCTGAACGGCCTCGCGGTGGCGCGGGAGATACGGGGGCATGATCGACTCGTAGCGCTTCGGGATCACGAAGTGCATCACGCCGGTGAACGTGAAGAATCCGGCGAGCAGCCGGCGCGAATTCTCAACGCTCATCAGCCGAGCGCCTCCACCGCACCGGAGGACACGAGGTCGTCCGCCTCTCCCGGATTCGGGGAGAAGACCTCGACCTGGATGTCCAGCTCATCGTCGAAGACGACGTACGCATGGTTTGCGTCGCCTCCGGTGAGGGTCGTGTACCCGTTCTCGTCGGAGAGCTTCTGATCCGGGCCCTTGTCGGCTGATGTCTCAAGAGCGGCTTTCGCGTCGGGCAGCGAATAGGAGGCGACGGTGAGGAAGTCCGCCCTCGAGTCCCCCACCGAGGCGTCCCCTGTCAGGTAGCGGACATAGATGCAGGAGCTGCAGGCGGTAGTGGCGGAGGACTTTTCGGCGGTTGCGGTCAACTCGTATTGGCTCACGCCGTCCCTCGGGCCGACCCAATAGGCCGCGTGAGGAAGGTTCCCGCTCTGGTCCTTCAGTTGCGACTCCGTATAGCCGGCCGGAGTGCCGTCAGCCGAGACGGGAGGCTCCCCGCTCGAGTTGTCGTCGCTCTTGCCGAGCATCGTGACGGCTAGGACCAAGATGACCGCGATCGCCACCATCGCTGCGATCGCCAGGCGAACGGTCTTGACCTCCACCGTGCCGGGGTCGGGCGGTTCGGGCTTCCGGTCGGCCTGTGGTTTGGCCATCGGCTTCGCGACCGACCCGCTCTTGTTCTTCTCGACTTCTCCCGGCATCAGGAGCGGCAGGTTATCCGAGGGCCACGCGGGGAGTCGGCGGCGCAGGCATCAGCGGGCCACGGGAGAATCCCAGCCAATGAACCTGATCCTCTGCTGGCTCGTAGCGCCCGCGATGCTCCTCGCGACCTGCGTCGGGCTTTCGCTGCTCGTCGAGCGGCTGGCCGAGCTCTCGCTTCCCTGGGCGGTGCGGCCGGCGCTGGGAATCGCCATCGCCATCGTGCTCGCCCAGTTCGGGACGGCATCGTCGGCCACGGCGAGCCTGATCCTCCCGGCGACGATCGGTCTGGCGGTGATCGGGCTGGTGATCGGGTACAGGGTGCCGGGGCGGCTGCCCGATCGCTGGGAGTGCGGCGTCGCGTTCGGCGTCTACCTCCTCTTCGCCCTGCCGTTCCTGATCCATGGCGATCCGACGGTCGCGGGCTACATCAAGCTCGACGACAGCGGGACGTTCATGGCGTTGTCGGACCACGTGTTCGAGTACGGGCGGGGGGTCGGGCACCTGCCGATCTCCACGCACGAAGAGACCATCGCGGCAAACCTCAGCGGCGCCTACCCGATCGGCGGCTTCGTCCCGTTCGCCCTGATGGCGAAGCTGACCGGGCAGGATGTCGTGTTCACGCTGCAGCCGTCGATGGCGTTCGCGGCCGGGGCGATGGCGCTGCTGCTCTTCGAGGCGGTTCGCAGGGTCGTCCGCGGCGCCAGCTGGGCGGTCGCGGTCGCCATGCTCGCCTCCCTGTCGTCGCTTTTTCTCGGCTACTACCTATGGGGTGGTGTGAAGGAGCTGGTGACGGCGGCGCTGTTGCCGCTCGGGCCCGTGCTGGCCGGTGCCGCGGCGTGTGAGGGCTGGCCTCGCTACGCGTGGGTGCCGCTCGGCATCGCGATCGGCGCCTTCGTCGCCGTGCTCGGCCCGGGGGGAGGCGTGTGGATCTTCGCCACCCTGCTCCCGATGCTGATCTTCCTGATCATCGACCGGGACCGGAGGGGGCTCCTCCAGGCCACCCCGCTCGCGGCCCTGGGCGCACTCCTCTCGTTACCGGTGGTGTTCGGCCCCGGTGGGATCTTCAACCCGTTCCAGTCGGGTTTGAGGGCGGAGACGGAGCTCGGCAACCTCTCCGCACCGCTGAGCATCCTTCATTCCGCGGGTGTCTGGCCGGCGATGGACTTCCGCAGCGATCCCAGGGTGCATGCCCTGACGATCGCGATCGCGATCGCCGTGTTCGTCATCGCCGCGATCACGGTCGTGGCATGCGCTCGCCTCGGAGGTCGCGAGTCGGGGCGCGACGGCCTGCCGTTCGCCGCCATCGCTGGCGGCGGGGCCGTGGGCTCGCTCGCGATCATCGCGATCGGCTCCCCCTGGGTGGACGCCAAGGGCATGGCGACCGTCTCCCCGATGATCCTGGCCGCGGCGCTCCTCGGCCTCGTCCTGCTAGGTCAGCGCACCGCCTTCCGGCTCGAGTCGATTGCGCTCGGTGGTGTTCTCGGAGCGGCGGTCCTCTGGGGGTCGTTCCTCGCCTATCAGGGGATCTGGTTCGCCCCCGAGGCACATTTCAGGGAGCTGCAGAAGGTTGGCCGCGACTTCGCCGGCGATGGGCCGGCGCTGAGCACGGAGGTCGCCATCTATGGAGGTCGTCACTTCCTGCGCGACCTCGATGACGAGGGGGCGACGGATCTTCGCTACCGCCAGATCTACCTCGTGGGTGGCGTCGAATCCCAGAACTCCCAGTACGTCGACCTCGACCAGATCCAGACGGATCAGCTCGAGCCCTACAACCTCATCGTGGTGCGGCGGGGGCCGTTCGAGAGCCGGCCCCCGGCGTTCTTCGAACTGGCGTACTCGGGCAAGTACTACGAGGTCTGGCGACGGACGTCCTCCTCAGGCTCGCTGCTCGAGCACCTGCCGCTCGGGAACTCCCTGGATCCCGGCGCGACTGGGAGCTGTGCCGACGTTCGCAGGCTCTCCTCCGAGGCGGGCCCCTCCGGTCGCCTTGTCGCGGCACGGGTCGACCTGCCGTACACCGTCAGCTTCGAGCGGTCCAAGTTCCCCGCTGGATGGAGCTCTCCGAGTCCGACGCAGTTCAGCCCAACGAGCTCCGGTCAGGTTTCGGCTCAGCTCGGCGCTCCGGCCGGCACCTACGAGCTCTGGGCCGGCGGCGATGTCCGCGGAGGGCTCGATCTGTCGATCGACGGCGACCGGGTTGCCTCCGAGCGCGCGCTGATCGACAACGTCGGGAGCCTCGAGCCGCTCGGGGAGGTCGAGCTCGGGGGCGGCAACCACACGTTCACGTTCGACTACTCGAAGGGCGGGTGGCAGCCGGGCTCGGGCGTCAACCCGTTCGGGGTGGGCCCGGTGACCCTCGCCGCGCCGTCAGTCGGCGACCTCGGGACGGTGACCGTGCCGTCGTCGCAGTACCGCAAGCTCTGCGACAAGCGGTGGGACTGGATCGAGGCCTACGGCTGAGAGATCTGCGTGGCCCTTCTGATCGGCGGGGGATGACGACTCACTCGTGTATGACACGAGAAACTAGCCCTGCCCGGCTTCTTCGGAGCAAAAACCGTGGCCGTCACGGCCGAGCGCTACCCTCGGCTGTGTGCCCGAATTCAAGCTGAACAGCGCCTACTCGTCGACGGCTGACCAGCCGAAGGCGATTGCCGGGCTGGCGGAGGGAATCCGCGGCGGGGACCGTTTCCAGACCCTGCTCGGGGCCACCGGGACCGGCAAGACGTTCACGATGGCGGCGACGATCGCCGAGGTCCAGCGGCCCTCGCTCGTGATCGCCCACAACAAGACGCTCGCGGCCCAGCTCTGCAACGAGTTCCGCGAGTTCTTCCCGGAGAACGTCGTCGAGTACTTCGTGTCCTACTACGACTACTACCAGCCCGAGGCCTACGTCCCGGCCCAGGACCTCTACATCGAGAAGGACTCGTCGATCAACGACGAGATCGACCGCCTTCGCCATGCCGCCACCGCGGCGCTGTTCGCCCGGCGCGACGTGATCATCGTCGCCTCGGTCTCCTGCATCTACGGGATCGGCTCGCCGCAGGTCTACAACGAGAAGATGCAGCTCTTCAAGGTTGGTGAGTTCGTCGAGCGCGACGAGGTGCTGCGCAAGCTCGTGAAGATGCAGTACTCGCGCAACGACACCAACCTCGCGCGTGGGACGTTCGCCGTGCGCGGCGAAGTGCTCGAGATCATGCCCTCCTACGCGGAGTCGGCCTACCGGATCTCTCTCTTCGGGGACGAGATCGAGGCGATTCAGCACTTCGACCCCCTGACCGGCGAGGTCCTCGACGTGATCGACCACGTCTCGGTCTGGCCGGCCTCGCACTACGTGACGAAGGACGAGACGGTCGAGCGCGCCGTCGAGGAGATTTGCGCCGAACTGAATGCCCGCACCGAGGAGCTCGAGGCGGAGGGGAAGCTGTTGGAGGCGCACCGGCTGCGCCAGCGGACCGCCTACGACATCGAGATGATCAAGGAGGTCGGCTTCACCTCGGGGATCGAGAACTACTCGCGGATCCTCGATGGCCGGCCGCCCGGCAGCCCCCCGCACACCCTGATCGACTACTTCCCCGAAGACTTCGTCTGCTTCGTCGACGAGTCCCACCAGACCATCCCGCAGATCGGCGGCATGTACGAGGGGGACCAGTCCCGCAAGCAGAGCCTCGTCGAGTACGGCTTCCGTCTGCCGTCGGCGATGGACAACCGTCCGCTCAAGTTCGACGAGTTCCTCGCGCGGGTCGACCAGCTCGTGATGGTCTCGGCGACGCCCGGGCCGTTCGAGCGGGCCGAGGCGACGCGGACGGTCGAGCAGATCGTCCGCCCGACCGGCATCGTCGACCCGGAGATCGTGCTCCGCGAGACCCGCAACCAAATCGACGACCTGATGAACGAGATCAAGGCGATCACCGAACGGCGCGAGCGGGTGCTCATCACGACCCTGACGAAGAAGATGGCCGAGGACCTGACCGGCTACCTCGTCGAGTACGGGATCAAGGTCCGCTACCTGCACTCCGAGGTCGACACCCTGGAGCGGATCCACATCATCCGCGACCTCAGGCTCGGCGAGTACGACGTGCTCGTCGGCGTGAATCTGCTCCGGGAGGGGCTTGACCTGCCCGAGGTGTCGCTCGTCGCCATCCTCGACGCCGACAAGGAAGGCTTCCTGCGCGGTGAGACCAGCTTGATCCAGACGATCGGCAGGGCGGCGCGAAACGTCAACGGCAAGGTCCTGATGTACGCGGACAAGCAGACGGCGGCAATGGAGGCGGCGATCGGGGAGACGGACCGACGCCGCGCGATCCAGGTCGCCTACAACGTCGAGCACGGGATCACCCCCGAGACCGTCCAGAAGGGAATCTCGGAGATGTCGGAGTTCCTGGCGATGGAGGATCGGGCTCCGAGAAAGCGGCGGCGGGGGAGGGACGACGACTTCGCGAGCGTCGAGGAGCTGGAGCGCACGATCGTCGGCCTCGAGGAGGACATGATCGCCGCCTCCGAGGACCTCCGCTTCGAGGAGGCCGCGCGGATCCGCGACGAGCTGAAGGAACTGCGCCGGGATCTCGACGGGATGCGGGCGGGGGCCTGAGCCCCGGTCTCGCGCGTCTTTCTCCGGCTCGGTGCGAGTTGAGCCCCGGTCTCGCGCGTTGGTCCCGCCATGCGGGATCTAAATCACGTCACGGCCCCGCGTTCCGACGATCCTCTCCGACTTGGAGCCGACAGCCGCTGACGTCTGCGGCCGCTTCCCCTGCTCGGTAACCTCAGTCGGGTGAGGCGAGAGGAGATCGAGCGCCCGGACTTTCCTGCCGCGAGGCGCGGGTATGACCGTGCTGCGGTCGATGCCCACCTTGCCGAGCTTGCCGGGGAGATCGAGCGCCTCGAGTCGAGCGCCGCGAAGGCTCCGAGCACCCTTGCCGATACCGCCGGCGAGCGCGTCGCCAGCGTAATCAGCGCCGCGGAGGAGAAGGCTTCAGAGATCGAGCAGGACGCCCGGCGCGATGCTGAGCAGACACGCTCGACCGCCCAGGACGACGCCAAGGGCCTGATCGAGAAAGCCGAAGAGTCCGTCACCGGGCTGATCGCCGAGGCGGAAGAGCTTCGGGCCCGCGTGCGGGAGCTCGGGCAGGACATCGCACCGGCCGGCGTTTCCGCCGAGACCGAGCCGGCCATCGTTCCGGAGCCGACGCCCCCGGAGCGGGAAATAGACCCGACCCCGGTCATCGTCCCGGAGCCGTCACCCCAACCGGTTCCCGAGCCCTCCCCGAACCCGATGCCGGAGCCGACTCCCCTCCCTCAGCCGTCGGTCCCTGACGCCCCCGCGGCCGAGCAGAACGGCAACACGGCCGGCGCCCGGCTCGTCGCCATGAAGATGGCACTCGACGGCGTCTCCCGTGACGAGGTCGAGAAGCATCTCAGATCGGGCTACGGCCTCTCGTCGCCGGACGAGCTGCTCGACGACGTCTTCGCCCGCGTGTCCCGCTGATCGCCTCTTCGTCATCCCACTGCGGCCGCCGCCACCACCGCCGCTCTTGGATCTCGGACCGATGAAGGGGCCTTCGGCCGGCTCGAGGGAACAGCCGTTCGTATCCCTAGACTGAGAACTCAATGGCCAGAATCGACAAGATCGTCATCTCCGGCGCCCGGGAGCACAACCTCAAGGGCGTCGATATTGAGCTGCCAAGAGACGCCCTGATCGTCGTCACCGGGCTCTCCGGCTCCGGCAAGTCGAGCCTCGCGTTCGACACGATCTATGCGGAGGGACAGCGCCGGTACGTCGAGTCCCTGTCCGCCTACGCGCGTCAGTTCCTCGGCCTGATGGAGAAGCCCGACGTGGACTCGATCGAAGGCCTCTCCCCGGCGATCTCGATCGACCAGAAGACGACCTCGCGGAACCCGCGCTCAACGGTCGGCACCGTCACCGAGGTCTACGACTACCTGCGGCTGCTCTGGGCGCGGATCGGCAAGCCGCACTGCCCGACCTGCGGCGAGCCGATCGCCGGCCAGACCCAGGAGCAGATCGTCGACCGACTGATGACGATCGAGGATGGCAAGCGGTTCCTCGTCGCGGCCCCGGTCGTCCGAGGCCGCAAGGGGGAGTACGGAAAGCTGTTCGAGCAGATGCGCCTCGAGGGCTACTCGCGCGCCGTCGTCGACGGCGAGCTGATGCGTCTCGACGAGGACATCGACCTCGACAAGAAGTTCAAGCACGACATCTCGATCGTCGTTGACCGGCTGGTGATGAAGCCCGACCTGCGCCGGCGCCTGTCGGAGTCGGTCGAGGCGGCGGCGACCCTCGCCGCGGGCTTGGTGGAAGTCGAGATGGTGCCCGAGGGCGGCAACGAGGCCGAATGGTTGACCTTCTCGGAGCAGTTCGCCTGCCTCGGATGCGGGACCTCGATCTCCGAGCTCGAGCCCCGGATCTTCTCCTTCAACTCACCTCATGGCGCCTGCGAACGCTGCACGGGCCTCGGGTTCCAGCGGGTGATCGACCGGGATCTGGTCGTTCCGGATCCGACGTTGTCACTCGAGGAGGGCGCCCTGCAGCCGTGGCGGCTCGGCCACTCCGGCTACTGGAAGCGCGTGGTCGAGGCAGTCGCCGGCACCTACGGGATCGACGCGTCGAAGCCGTGGCAGGAGCTTTCCTCCGACGACCAGAAGATCTTCCTCGAGGGCACCGGATCTGAGCGCCACAAAGTCTCCTACAAGAACCGCTTCGGACGCCGGCGCAGCTATGCCGTCCGCTTCGAGGGGATCATGGGCAACCTCGAGCGCCGCTACGAGGAGACCGACTCGGACCGGGTTCGCGAGCGGATCGAGGGCTACATGGCCGAGAAGCCGTGCCCCGCATGCAAGGGCGCGCGGCTGCGGCCGGAGAGCCTGGCCGTTCAGGTCGGTGGGATCTCGATCGCCGACTTCAGCGACATGTCCGCCCGTGCCGCCGGGGAGTGGATCTCCGACCTCGAGCTGACCGAGGTGGAGCAACAGATCGCCCGGCTAATCGTGCGGGAGATTCGCGAGCGCCTCTCCTTCCTCGACAACGTCGGCATCGGCTACCTGTCGCTCGAGCGCTCGGCGCGGACCCTTTCCGGCGG
>JBBSQE010000021.1:0-20686 GCA_038258095.1 Solirubrobacterales bacterium
ACGCCGCGGACTCCGCGTGCCGAGGAGCCGGGTGAAGGGGAGAGAGTTGCTCCGCTGACACCCTTGACTGAGCATGGGAACGCTTGCGCTTCGCTTCGCTGGTCGGCGATCGACAACCCTCCCCAGACATATCCGGGGGACGGTTGCGGGTAGCTCGCCTGCCGGCACACCGACAACCGTTCCCAGGTTGGAGTGGCGACTGGGTGGGAGGAGAACGTGAGCGGCTTCAGGCCGATCGACGAGCTGATCGCGGAGCTGGCCGCCGGTCAGGAAGGATGTGTGGAGTACCGGCAGATGCTGGAGGCAGGGGTTTCGCGGGGCGCCATCGAGCATCGGATCGCGACCGGCAGGCTTCGCCGGCGCTTCAAGGGCGTCTACGTGTTCGCGCACGATGCCCCGATTCGATTTCAGTCAGAACGAGCGGCGATGAAGGCGACCGGCGACGGCGCCCTGCTGGTGCGGCGATCCTGTGCGTATGTGTGGGGGGCACTCGAGCACCCGCCGAGGCTTGTTGAGGTCAGCGTCATCGGGGCGAGGAGGCCGGGAGCGGTGGGCCTTCGGTTCTTCTCGGGCCTGACGCTCGACCCGCGGGACGTCACGGAGTACCGGGGCTTTCGGCTCTGCACCATCCCGAAGCTGCTGCTCGACCTCAGTGCAGAGGGCGAGACGGCTTTCGTCAGCCGGCTTCTGAACACGGCGCGGGTCAAGAGGCTTCTTCGCCCGGGCGAGCTCGACGCCTTCATCGATCGGTCAAGGGGACGCCGCGGGTTTCCGGCTCTCGAGGCGGTGGTGAACGGACCCGAAGCGGCCGGCATGTCCCGATCGAGGGCGGAGCGTCTGATGCGCGCCCTACTGCGACGGGCAGGGCTGCCGCAGCCCCTGATGAACCACATGGTGCTCGGCGAGGAGCGAGACTTCATCTGGATCGAAGAGACGTTCGTCGTCGAGACGGATGGCTGGGCCGGTCACGGCACCCGGGCCTCGTTCGAAAACGACCGGCGCCGCGACGCGGAGCTGATGGCGGCCGGATGGGTCGTGCTGAGAATCACCTGGCGCAAGCTCACCGATGAGCCTGAGTGGGTGGTGGCCAAGGTGGCGGCTGCCCTGGCCATCCGTGCCCGGACGGAGCGAGACCGGGCCGCCTGACGGCGCCCGGTCTACGGGATTCCGCATGCAAGGCAGCTAGTTGAGGCGCTCCACGATCATCGCCTCCCCCTGGCCTCCGGCGACGCACATCGTCTCGATGCCGACGTTGTGGTCATCGGTCTCCATGACGTTGAGGAGGGTGCCCATGATGCGGGCGCCGGTCATGCCGAACGGGTGGCCCAGGGCGATCGCGCCGCCGTGGGTGTTCATCTTCTCGAGCGGGATGTCGCACTCGGCCATGATCGGGATGACTTGAGCGGCGAATGCCTCGTTCAGTTCGACGACGTCGACGTCGGAGATCTGCATCCCCGCCCGGTCGAGAACCGTCTTCACAGCGCCGATCGGGGCGACGCCCATGTACTCAGGCTCGTTGCCGTGCGTGGCCGCGGTGATGATCCGGGCGCGCGGCGTGAGGCCGAGCTCGGAGGCCTTCTCCTCGGACATGACCAGGGCCGCCGCCGCACCATCGTTCAGGGGGCACGAGTTACCGGCCGTGACTCCGCCGCCGCCCTCGAACGCCTCAGGGAGGGACGAGAGCTTCTCGAGCGTCGAGCTGGCGCGCGGGCCGTCGTCCTTCGTCACCTCGGTGCCGTCCTCGAGCTTGACCGGAACGATCTCGCGATCGAAGAAGCCATCCTCCTGGGAGGCGACGGCCAGCTCCTGTGAGCGCTGCGCGTATTTGTCCATGTCGGAGCGGCTGACCTCGTAGCGCTTCGCCACGTTGACCGCCGTGATGCCCATGTCGATGTAGGCATTGGGCTGTCCTTCGGTCTTGCCCTGAAGGTCGGGGTGCTGGTCGGCGGCCCCAGCAGGCTCGGTGCGCTCGTTGAACCGGCTGACGAACTCGACGCCGGCCGCGATGTAGATGTCGCCCTGCCCGACCTTGATGGAGTTCGCGGCGTGGCGGATCGAGTCGAGGCTCGACGCGCAGTAGCGGGACATCGACACACCCGTCGTCGTGTTCTCGAGCTTTTCCGAGAGCAGCACGATGATGCGGGCGATGTTGAAGGCCTCGAGGCCCTGGGGCATGCCGACGCCGCAGAACAGCTCGTCGACGAGCTTCGGGTCCACGTCGGGGTTGCGTGAGAGCAGCTCGTCTACGACGAAAGCCCCCATCTCATCCGGGCGCTGCTGGGCCAGCGAGCCCTTGAAGGCGCGGCCGATGGGCGTGCGGATGGTGTCGACGATCACTGCTTCGGGCATGCGGAATCTCCTTGGGTTAAGTCGGGTGGGAGAGCGTCGCGACGCGTGTGGCCGGCTCCCGCGTCCTTTGACGTCTCCGTAGACGTTAGTGAACGATGCAATGCCGAGCCCCGTCGTGGCGCCGGGCCGGGCATCCGTGGGCTAGCGTTGAGGGAGATGGCGCCGGACGACACCACGCGGATCGCCCGTCCAGAGCCGCCGCCCGCGACCGGGGAGGCGACTCCCGAGCCCCTGTTCGCGCAACACCCGGCCCCGACCAGGCCGCAGCCCGTCGGCACCCAGCCGCTGCCGGTCACCGGCCAGCTGTCTCCACCAGCCGGACAAGCTCCGGCCCCCCAGGCCGCCCCCCGACAGGGCCCGGCCGGGCAGGCTGCCGCCGGAGCGGCCCCGGTTCAGCCGGCCCCCGTGAGCATCCCGGACCAGGTCGAGACCCTGCGCAACTGGGTCGGCGCGCTCGACCGGATAATCGGCATCCGCACCCGTGTTCTCCTCGTCCTCGCGGCCATCGCCATCGGCGCCTCCGGCGCGGCCATCTACCTGGCGCTCGACGCCGGCTCGAACAAGGCTTCGAAGCAGGATCTCGTCGACCTTCAGCAATCACTTCAGGGCGGTGCGGGCACCGCGTCCGGTGGCTCGGCGGATCTACGGGCCCGTCTCTCGGCAGCCGAGGATCAGGCGAGCGCCGACCAGGCTTCGATTGACAAGCTCCAATTGGAGGTCGACGCGCTGCGCGCGCAGGTCGGCGGCAGTGGAGCGGCCGGCACCTCCGGGGCTTCCGGCGGGGGCTCGAACTCCACCGGGTCCGGCACCAAGGGGGCTTCCAACGGCTCCGGCGGCGGGTCCGGAAACGGAAAGGGCTCCGGCGGCGGCGATGGCAACTCTGGCAACGGCACCGGCGGAAGCGGCGGAACGGCGGGAGAGCGCAACTCGCCCGGCGGCGTCGGTGCACAGGCTCCTCCGAACGACTGAGCTCACCGGCTCGAGGACCTGCAGGAGAGAAACCGAAGGACTGAACCCAACCCGAGGTCCCGCGATGCGCGGATAAGGTTCGTCACATGCAGAAGCCGGTTGAGCTGATCCTTGCCCGCAACCTGATCTCGTCGCTCTCGACACCCGCCTTCCTGGTCGACGAGGGCGGGGTGCTCGTCTTCTACAACGAGGCCGCCGGGACGCTGCTCGGCAAGCGCTTCGAGGAGATCGGGAAGGTCGGTCCCGACGAGTGGGTTTCGATCTTCGGCCCCCTCGACCCCGGGGGCAACCCGATCCCCTACGACGATCTGCCCCTGGTGGTGTCGGTCCGCCACGGTCGCCCCGCCCACGCGAACTTCGAGATCCGCTCGACCGACGGAGCACGGCACTCGATCGAGGCCTCCGCTTTCCCGATCCTCACCGCCCACGGCTCCCGCGGGGCGATCGCGATCTTCTGGCCGACCGACTCGAACGGCACGGAGGCCTGAGGTGCACGTGAAGCTCTGGGGCACGCGGGGATCGGTTCCCTCCCCTGGCCCGGAGACCATTCGCTACGGCGGGAACACCTCGTGCGTCGCCGTGACGCTGTCCGACGGGACGATGCTCGCCCTCGACGCGGGGACCGGCATCCGGGCGCTCGGCCTCGACGTCGACGAGGCTCCGACCCGCCTCCACATCCTGCTGACTCACCTGCATCTCGACCATATCCAGGGCCTCGTCTTCTTCGCCCCGGCGTTCCGTCCGCAGACGGAGATCGTCATCTGGGGCCCGGCGTCCCCCGAGGCCTCGCTGCGTGACCGGATCGCTCGCTATATCTCGGCGCCGCTGTCCCCGGTCGAGGTTCGCGAGCTTCCCTGCGACGTCTCGTTCCGTCACACGCCCGACGCCGAGTGGGAGATCGGCCCGGCTCGGATCCGGGCCGCGTCGGTCGCCCATCGCGGGCCGACGCTCGGCTACCGCATCACCGACGACAACAACTGCCTCGCCTACATCCCCGACCACGAGCCTGCGTTGGGGACGGATCTCGCGACGATGGACGACGACTGGATCTCGGGCTTCGAGCTCGCCCGCGACGCCGATCTCCTCATCCACGATTGCCAGTACTCGGATACCGAGTACCCCGACCACATCGGCTGGGGCCACTCGGCCCTGTCGCACTCGCTGCGCTTCGCTAGACGGGTCGGCGCCGAGCGGACGCTCCTCTTCCACCACGACCCGCTTCACTCCGACCAGGATCTCGACCGCCTCGGCGAACAGGCGCGCAAGGCCTGGTCGGAGATGGGCGGCGCGGACCGCGCCGTCGAGCTTGGCATGGAGCGCTCCGAGTACGAGGTAACGGGAGCGTCCAGGGGCGCGGCGGTAGGCTGACACCGGCCCTTGTACGACGAGATCAGCTACGACTCACACGGCGCCGTCAGGCTGCTGACCATCCAACGCCCGGAGCGCATGAATGCCATCGGGCCTGTCACCTCGCGGGAGATGGTCGACGCGTTCGGGCGTTTCCGCGACGACGCCGATGCGCTGGTCCTCGTGCTCACGGGCGCGGGCGATGACGCCTTCTGCGCCGGCGCCGATCTGAAGGCGGTCGGCGCCGCGTTCATGTGCGAGGAGGGAGCCGAGCACCTGATCGACCCCTCGCCCGATGAGCTCGCGGCCCATGCACGAGGAGAGCGCGACGGCATCATCGGCCCCTCCCGCTGGACCGGCCTGACCAAGCCGGTGATCGCGGCGGTGAACGGAGTCGCCTACGCGGGAGGGCTCGAGTGGGCGTGCTTCGCCGACATCCGAATCGCCTCCGAGAACGCGAGCTTCGGCGTCACCTGCCGGCGCTGGAACGTCGGCCTCGGCGACGGCGGGACACAGCGCCTCCCCCGCATCGTCGGCATGGGACGGGCGATGGAGTTGATCATCACCGGCCGGGTGATCGACGCGAACGAGGCCGAGCGGATCGGCCTCGTCAACGAGATCGTCCAGAAGGGTTGCGCCGCCGACCGCGCCCTCGAGCTCGCCGCCGATATCGCCGCTCTCCCCCAGCTCGCGATCCGGACCGACAAGGAGGCCGCGGTGCGCGGCTTCGGACGGCCGCTCGACGAGGGGCTCCGCATCGAGGCCGAGTGCTTCAACCGCCTCCTCGAGGGGCCGGAGATCCGTGAGGGCGTGAGGAAGTTCGTCGAGCGCGACCATCCCGACCGCCAAGGCGCCGACGCGGCGACGCCCGGCCTCGTCCGAACGAGAACCGATGGCTGACCGAGCCCCCCTGACCGAGCCCCGCCTGATGCCTGCGACCTCGACAGAAACCGAGGACAGGGACAAGGGGATGCTGCGCCGGGCACACGGTCTGGCCGAACGCGAGCACGAGGGCCAGACGAGAAAGGCCGACGGGCGCCCCTACCTCGAGCACGTAACGAGTGTCGCCGACATTCTGGCGGACGGAGGGTTAGGGCCCGATGTCGTGACGGCTGCGCTTCTGCACGACGCCGTCGAGCACACCGAGGTTGGCCTCGGCCAGGTGGCGGACGAGTTCGGCGAGGGCATCGCGGGGCTCGTCGCGGCGATGACCGACCGCGAGGAGATCGAGCCGTGGGAGGCCCGCAAGGATGAGCATCGCAGCCGGGTCGCCGCTTCTGGACGCGACGCTTGCGCGATCTACGCAGCCGACAAGCTGGAGGGGGTCCGAGAGGCCAGAGCCGGCTACGCGGAGGTGGGTGAAGCGGTGCAGGAACGGCTCGGGAATAGCCTGGAAGCGCGGATCGCCGTGTGGAATGCCGACGTCGAGATGATCGACGAGCTCCGGCCCCCGCTGCCCTTCGCCGATCTCCTGCGTACCGAGCTCAGCGGTCTTCTCGGCGAGCGAGCGGGAGATGGTCCGACGCCTGACGCCTCCTGACGCGCCTGGCCAATCGTAGGTCAGCGTGCGCGGACGAACCGCTCCGACTCGGCCCTCAGAACCGCGAGCATCGCATTCGTCGCAGGCGCACGGGTCGCCTCCGGGCGGGTCATCGCCCAGACCCTCCGCACCGGCGCGTCGGGCACGATGTCGAGTGCGCGAAGGCCCGGGTTGCGGCCGGTGAGTAACAGCTCCGGCACCAGGCTCACGCCCATCCCGGCGGAGACCAGGGACTGGTGCACCTGGTAGTCGTCGGACTGAAAGCCGATGTTCGGCTCGAAGCCGGCGTTGCGGCAGGCGAGCAGGCAGTTGAAGCCGCAGCGGCCCTCATCGGTGCCGATCACCCAGGTCTCCTCGGAGAGATCGGCGAGGTTGACCTTCTCATCGCCGGCCAGAGGGTGGTCCTTGGGGAGCGCGAGCTGCATGTGCTCCTCGAGGAGGAGGTGAACCTCGAGATCTCGCTCGTCGGTCAACGGAACGTAGTCGTAGTCATAGACGAGGGCGAGATCATGCTCGCCGGCCCGGAGCTGGGGGATCGACGTCTCGGGCTCGGCCTCGGTCAGCTGGATCCCCACGTCTGGGTACTTGTGCCGGAAGCTCGCCACGGCCTTGATCACGACCGTGGCGCCTGCCGTCGGGAAGCTCACCATCCGCACCCGCCCGCCGTGGAGTCCTTCGATCTCGTGAAGCTCACGCTCGGCCTCACCCAGTCTCGCGATGACCGCGTCGGCGTGGCCGACGAGAACGGCCCCGGGATCCGTGAGCCGCAGGTTCCCCCGATTGCGATCGACCAGGGTGGTTCCGGTCTCCCGCTCGAGAGTGGCGATCTGCTGCGAGACGGCGGACTGCGTGAGGTGGAGCGAGTCCGCGGCAGCCGAGAACGACCCCCTCTGGGCGACCTCACGCAGTATGCGCAGCCGTTTGACGTCAAGCATCAGCGAGTCTGATGGTAAACCACTCGCTCAGTAGCTGGACTGTGTGAGCGAAGGACTTGCAGACGATGTGCCGGACACCCGGGTTGCACGAAAGTCCCAAAGAGGTAAGGCTAGGGGGTGAGAGAGGGCGTCCGGCAGCCATGTCGGACGCCGCCCAATGGGGCCCGGGGAGGGCCCGTTAACAAGGAGGAATCCACTCGATGAAGCGACCAAGCCTGGCAGTCGCCGTGGCAGTCGCGGGTCTCGCCCTCGGAGGAGGGCTCGCGGCCTGCGGCTCGAGCGACAACAGCACTACCGGCGGAGGCGGCGGAGGCGGCAACGCCTCGTTCGACCTCGTGATCGGCGATTCGGTCCCACTCACCGGCGACCTTGCGGACTTCGGCCCACCCGGCCAGAAGGCAGCCGCGCTGGCTGTCTCGGAGATCAATAAGGCGATCAAGGAAACCGGCGTCGACGAGACCGTCACGCTCAAGAACGCCGACAACGAGACGAACCCGCAGGGAGCCGTGAACGCGGCACGCACTCTGGCATCTTCAGGTGCCAACTGCATCCTCGGAGCATGGGCTTCCTCGGACACGATCCCGACGTTCCGGTCGGTATCCAGCCGCGAGGGAATCCTGCAGATCTCGCCGGCGTCCACGTCGGATGAGATATCGGGCCTCAAGGACCCCGACCACCTGCTGAACCGCACGGCGCCGCCGGACCGCTTCCAGGGCCCGACGCTCGCCGACGCGATCGCTGAGGACCTCGGCGGCGCGGAGGGCAAGACGGTCAACATCGGTGCTCGCAACGACTCCTACGGGAACGGGCTTGCCAAGACGTTCAGCGATGCGTGGGAGAAGGCGGGCGGAAAGATCGGCCAGACGGTCATTTATGACCCGGCACAGCCGTCCTACAACTCAGAGGCCGACAAGATCACGTCCGGCAAGCCGGATGCATTCGTGATCATCGACTTCCCGGAGACCTTCGTGAAGGTCGGCCCCGCGCTCGAGCGCACGGGCAACTGGGATCCGACGATCGCCTGGGGGACCGACGGGCTCGCCGCGTCAGACCTCCCGAAGCAGGTCGGCAAGCAGGTCGTCGAGGGAATGCGCGGCACGGCGCCGGGCGTCCCCGATGCCAACCCCGCCTCACAGGCGTTCAAGTCCGCATACAAGGCGTTCGCTCCGAAGAACGTGGGCCGTCAGACGTTTGACGCCCAGAACTTCGATGCGGCGGTGCTGTGCTACCTCTCCGCGGTGGCGGCTGGGTCGTCCGACGGCAAGGCCATGGCGGCCGAGCTCGAGGGCATCAGCGGCCCCGGTGGTCAGCAGTACACCTGGCAGCAGCTCCCGGAGGCCATCAAGGCCCTCGAGAACGGCGACGACATCGACTACGAGGGTGCCTCGGGTCCGGTGGACCTCAACGAGGACGGAGATGCCACGGCAGGCGTCTACGACGTGTACCAGTACAAGAACGGCGCCATCGAGACGGTCTCGGAGGTTCCGGTCGACCAGGGCTAGCGACCCTTCGGCGTGAAGCCGGAAACCGCGATTCGGCGAGCGGCCGGGGCGAGAGCCCCGGCCGTTTCGCTTTCTAGGTCTTGTCGGAGGAGGTGGGGCCGGCCGCGGACTCCGAAGGTGCCTTGACCAGCCCGGCGTCCTCGTCGGCCTGCTCGGAATCCATGCGCGCGGTGCCGCCGAGGTAGAGCTCGGCGACCTTCGGATCGTCGAGCAGGTCCTGGCCGGGGCCCTCGAAGCGGTCGCGGCCGAGATCGAGCACGTATCCGCGATTCGACATCGTCAGGGCGCGGCGGGCATTCTGCTCGACCATCACGATCGTCACGCCCTCGCGGTTGATCTGCTCGATCTTCTCGAAGATGGCGTCGACGAAAGCCGGCGCGAGGCCGGCCGACGGCTCATCGAGGAGCAGGACCTGGGGCTCGGGCATCAGGGCCCTCGCCATTGCGACCATCTGGCGCTCGCCACCGCTCATCGTGCCCGCGGCCTGACCGCTGCGCTCGCCGAGCCTCGGGAAGAGCTCGTACATCTTCTCGATCCGCGCTTTCTCCTCCGAGCGCCCGAGCGAGCCCATCTGCAGGTTCTCCTCGACCGTGAGGCTCGCGAAGACGTTGTCGAGCTGCGGCACGTAGCTCATGCCCTGGCGCGCGATCAGATGGGGCCGCTTGCCGGCGATGTCCTCCCCGCGGAGGGTGATCGTCCCGCCGCGAGGCCGGAGCAGGCCGAAGATCGTCTTGATCAGCGTCGACTTCCCGGCGCCGTTGGGGCCAACGATGGTGACGACCTCCCCTTCGCTCACCTTGATCGAGACGCCGTTCAGGATGTCGACCTCCGGCAGATAACCGGCGACCAACCCATCGGTCTGAAGCAGTGGCGCGGAGTCAGGCATCCCCGGCGTCCTTCGAATCAGAGCCGCCGCCCAGGTAGGCGTCGATAACCTCGGGATCCGAACGGACCTCGTCGGGCTCACCCTCGGCGATGACCCGGCCGCTCGCCATCACGATGACGCGGTCCGAGTGGTTCATCACCACATCCATGTCGTGCTCGATGAAGAGGAAGGTCACGCCTTCCTCGGCCCGCAGCCGCTGCATGTGGTCGAGGAGACGGCGCCCGAGGGTCGGGTTGATGCCCGCCATCGGCTCGTCGAGCATCAGCAGGCGCGGGCCAGCCATCAGCGACCGGGCCAGCTCGAGCAGCTTCCTCTGCCCGCCGGAGAGCGTGCCGGCGTAGTCGTCGGCCTTCTCACGGAGGTTGAAGACGTCCAGCAGCTCGAGCGCCTGCTCGTGGACCTCCTTCTCACGGCGCCGCACCGCGACCGGGCGAAAGAACACGTTGCGGAGCTTCTCCCCGGGCTGGTCGGGCGCGGCGAGCATCATGTTGTCGATCACCGGCATCGCCGCGAGCGCCTTGGTGATCTGGAAGGTGCGAACCATGCCGCGGCGGGCGATCGCGTAGGGCGGCCGGCCGCGAATCGATGAGCCGTCGAAGGTGATCGCCCCGCGGTCGGCCTTGTAGAAGCCGGTGAGAACGTTGAAGAGGGTCGTCTTGCCGGCCCCGTTGGGGCCGATCAGGGCCGTGATCGAGCCCTGCTTGACATCGAGCGTCGCGCCCGTGACGGCGTGGATCCCTCCGAAGCTCTTGACGACGCCCTCGGCCTCGAGAATCGGTGCCGAGTCATTCACCGAGGACCATCTCCTCCTTCTTGCCGAACGTGCCCTGCGGGCGGAACGCCATCAGCAGGATCAGTACGAGTCCGACGATCATGAATCGCAGGGCTCCCTGCTGGTCGGCATTGAGGGGCAGGTCGATGGTCCGCGTCATCTCCAGGACGGTCCAGAGGATCACCGAGCCGAAGATCAGGCCCCAGTAGCTGGCGAGCCCGCCGAGCACCAGCACGGCGTAGGCGAAGAAGGTGACCGCGGGCTCGAACTCGGTCGGCGAGATCGACGCGATGTTGAAGGCGAAGAACCAGCCGGCGATCGCGGCGATCGCGGCCGAGATGGCGAGCGACTGGAGCTTGAAGGAGAAGGCGTTCTTGCCGAGTGCCCGCGCCGCGTCCTCGTCCTCGCGTATCGCTCGCAGGACCCGCCCCCAGGGGCTCTTGGTGATGAAGATGAGGAAGACGGTCGCCAGGAGTGCCGCGACGATGACCACGAGCATCAATGGCACGAGCGCGTCGGGGTCAGACCAGCCGAGGTCCTGCAACCACCCGTTGATGGTGTCGGAGATGGAGAGCCAGGTGTCGTCGAAGCACTTGCTCCCGTCGGTGGTGCAGAACAGGCCGAGGTTCCCGCCCGTCAGGTCGCGCGCGTTGAGAGCCACGAGGCGCACCACCTCCGCCGATGCCAGCGTCGCGATGGCCAGGTAGTCGGCCCTCAACCGGAGCGAGGGCAGGCCCACGAGGCACCCGAACGCCATCGCGGCGAGCATCGAGATCGGCAGCGAGAGCCAGAACGAGAGCCCTGTCTTCAGGGTGACGATCCCCATCGTGTAGGCGCCGATCGCCATGAAGCCCGCCTGGCCGAAGTTGCTGATTCCCGTGTAGCCGACATTGAGCTGGAGTCCGAGAGCGAGCAGCATGAACACGCCCGCGCTGATCACCACCCCCGCCCAGAAGCCAAAATCAGAGAGCGCGGTGAAGTTGATCGCGAAGGGCAGGACGTGCACGAGCGCTCAGACCGCCTTTGCCTTGCCGAAGATCCCCGAGGGACGGACCACGAGGGCGAGGATCAGAAACAGGAAGCCGATAGTCGTCTTCCACTCGTCGGGGAGGAAGAGGGTCGACGACTGGATGACGATGCCGAGGAAGAGACCTGCGATCAGAGCGCCGAATGCATCGCCGATTCCGCCGAGCACGACCGCCGCGAAGAGCGGCAGGAGCACCTCGAAGCCGAGCTCGGGCTTGACGTTCGTCGTCGCGCCGTAGAGGACTCCAGCCAGGCCGGCGAGGGCGCCGGCGAAGATCCAGGTCAGGTAGATGACCCGCTGGGTGTCGATCCCCGCGGTCTCCGCGAGATCGATGTCGTCAGAGATTGCGCGCATTCGCTTTCCGAGGAGCGAGTAACGGAGACCCAGGCCGACCGCCGACAGGACCACGACGCCGATGATGATGATGATCAGCTCCGTCTGGCCGACCCGGAGGCCGAGGAAGGTGACCGAGCTGAGGTTGTCGACGTCGAGCTTGCGGATCTGCGTTCCCCAGAAGAACTGGATCACCGAGCGGATGAAGAACGCGAGGCCGATCGACATCAGCAGGAGCTGCAGTAGTCCCGCGCCTCTCCTGCGCATCGGCCGCCACATGATCACCTCGAAGAAGAGCGCGAGGAGCGCCGTCATGAACATCGCGAACGGGATCCCGATCACGAGGGGAAGGTTCCAGGTGACGTTCACGAGGAAGGCCATGTACGCGCCGAATGTGAGGAAGTCGCCCTGAGCGAAGTTGACGAGCTTGAGGATCCCGTAGACGAGGGTCAGGCCGACCGCGCCGAGCGCGTAGATCGAACCGAGCGAGAGGCCGTCGACGACCGACTGTGCGACGTCATGCGTGCCCTTGAGGAGAACGATCGCGATCGTGACGAGCAGCAGGGCGCCGAGGCTCAGGCTCCTGGCGTGCGCCCGGGCGAACTCGTTTATCCGCTCGCCGGTTGACGGGCGGCTCAGTCCGGCGGCGGCTTCGGACCCCTCCACGCGGCTGACTATTTCACACCTCCCGGTGAGACCACGCGGGTTGACCGTTCCCCCGGCGCGCAGGAGGGTGAGAATCCTCCATTAGTTTCCCTAATCGTTGGGAGCAGACATCCGAATTGCGCTAATCCAGTCCGCCTGAGATGCTGGACACCAGTTCCAAACACCCGAACATTCGAGGCACCAGATGAACCCAGAAATGACTTCAATCAACGCCCAGGCACACCGTCGCGAGCTTCACCGACGGGCGAGTTCGTTCAAGATCCCTCACGCCGCCGCAGCGGTCGGCACCGGGGCGGACCCCCAGATCGTCGTCCGCCTCGCGACACCCGAGGACTCGGACGGCCTGCTCCGGCTGACCGAGTTGGAGGGCCTCCCCCTTCCGGCCGGAGATCTCCTCGTTGCGATCAACGGGGGCGAGATCCGTGCGGCGCTTCCGCTCGGGGACGGCCCCGCGCTGGCTGACCCGTTCCGCCCGACGGCCGTCATAGTGGCTCAGCTCCGCGAGGCGCGTGCTCATCTGCGCGGCGACGGTCGCCCCAGCCGCGGTCGCCGTATCGGAGCCGCGGTCGGCAAGGTGTTCAGCCCCGCACCCAGCACCAACGCGCGCGGCCCAGCCACTCCCGGTGGTGAAGGGCGACTGATCCGCTGACGCGCCACGGCCCCGCCCGGCCCCGCTCCCGGGGGCCGGGAGGCGCTGCCTCGGAGCGCCCCATGAGCACGGCGACGCCGGCCGTTAGCCTGCGTCGACGGTGAGCACCGCCCTGATCCTCTTCAACCGAGACCTCCGGATCCACGACAACCCGGCGCTCTCCGCGGCGGCCGAAGCCGACCGGATCGTCCCGCTCTTCGTCTTCGACGATGCGATCCTCGGGTCGGCGTTCGCCGCTCCCAACCGTGTCGCGTTCATGCGCGAGTCGCTTCAGGATCTCGACGCGTCGCTCGAGCAGCGCGGGGGCCGATTGCTCACTCGCCGCGGCGATCCGGTCTTCGAGGCAATTAAGCTCGCGAAGGAGGCCGGCGCCGAGTCGATTCACACCAGCGCCGACTGGAGCGGATTCGCCCGCTCACGCGAGCAGAGGCTCGCGCGGGCATGCCGCGAGGAGCGGATCGAGCTGGTGCGCCACCCCGGCGCAACCGTCGTTCCGCCCGGTGAGTTGACGCCTTCCGGGGGCGGGGATCACTTCAAGGTCTTCAGCCCCTTCCACCGGGTCTGGAATGAAGCGCAGACGAGGCCACGTCTCGGCGCCCCTCGCAAGCTGACGATCCCCTCCAAGGTGAGCATCGGCCGGATTCCGGGCCTCGACTCGCTGACGGCCGGCAAGCCCTCCCCGGAGCTCGCCTCCGGTGGAGAGACCGTCGGCCGCAAGAGGATGCATTCGTTCCTTCGCAACGAGGTCGAGGCCTACGACGACGCCCACGACGACCTCGCCGGGGCCGGGACCTCGGGGCTCTCCCCCTACCTCCGGTTCGGATGCATCTCACCGCTCGAGCTGCTGCTCGAAGCGCGCGACGCCATTGGCGGAGAGCCGTTCACCCGTCAGCTCGCGTGGCGGGACTTCTACCACCAAGTCCTGGCGGCGAACCCGAGTCTGCCGAGGCGCGACTATCGCCCCCGCGGAGACCGGTGGTCGCGCTCCCAGCGCGCCCTCGAAGCCTGGAGGGCCGGGCAGACCGGCTATCCCATCGTCGACGCCGGGATGCGCCAGCTCGAGCGCGAGGGCTACATGCACAACCGCGCGCGGCTGATCGTCGGCTCATTCCTGACCAAGGACCTCTACATCGACTGGCGCGAGGGCGCGAGGCATTTCTGGGACCTCCTGGTCGATGGAGACATCGCGAACAACGCGGGGAACTGGCAATGGGTCGCAGGCACTGGATCAGATACCCGGCCCCACCGTGTCTTCAACCCGATTCGCCAGGCCAAGCGGTTCGATCCCGAGGGTGACTACGTTCGCCGCTACGTGCCCGAGCTCGCGGCCATTGACGGCGGCGCCGTCCACCAGCCGTGGAAGATCGGGCCGCTGGAGCGCGGGTCGATCAACTACCCCGAGCCGATCGTCGATCACGCCGACGCCGTTGCCGAGTTCCGCGCCAGGCGCGGGCTGGACTGAGGCCGCGAGCGTGGGAGCCGGGACACGATCCGTCGGTGTGTTGATCGGCAGCAGCGCTCTCGGCTCCGGCGGGGAGCGGCTGATCGGGCTGGCCGGTGAGCTCGGCCTTCCCCTTGTCCAGCGCCACGGCACGGATCCCTACCTCCTCCCCCACCTGATCGACCACGGCGCGAACATGCAGGCTCTGCGAGAGGCCGGATGCGACCGGGCCCTCGCGATCTCCTCGGTCGGCTCGCTTCACCCCGCGGTCGGGGTCGGCTCCCTCGTCTGCCCCGACGACTACATCGCGATCGGAGACGCCGGATCCACCTTCAGCGACGCGCGGGGCCATGGCACCCGCGACCTTGCCGGCCCATGGCGCGACGAGGTCCTCGCCGCCTGGGCCGACTCCGATGCCGAACCGCTATCGACCTTCGAGCTCCCGCCTCCGGCCGCGACCGGCCCATCCCCGGACGGCCCTCCCCCGCCCTCGGGCGCCGGCGTCTACTGGCAGTCGCGCGGGCCCCGCTTCGAGACACCGGCCGAGGTGCGGATGATCGCAGCTCACGCCGACCTGGTCGGGATGACCGTCGCGTCGGAGTGCGTCGCTGCGCACGAGGCCGACCTGCTCTACGCGGCGGTCTGCATCGTCGACAATCTCGCCAACGGTCTCGACACGATCCCGCTCACCCTCGACGAGTTCGAGCGCGGGCGGACCGCCGGAGTGAAACGCTTGCGCTCGAGCCTCGAATCAGTGCTGCCCCGGCTCGCGATGGCCGGCGCGGAGGGTCCGACCGCGTGAGCTCCACGCCACCCCTTGCGATCTCCGGCGCGGTCCGCGAGGGCGAGACGGTGGGCCTGCGCTGCGAGGGCGGGACCATCGCGGCGATCGGGCCCGATGTCGTCCCGGTGGACGGCGACGAGGTCATCGACGCCGCGGGCGCACCCCTGGCGGCGCCCCTCGTCAACGGCCACACCCACGCCGCCATGACGCTCTTCCGAGGCCACGGCGATGACCTGCCGTTGATGCGCTGGCTGGAGGAGGAGATCTGGCCGGTCGAAGCCAAGCTCGAGCCCGAGGACGTCTACTGGGGCGCCCGCCTCGCCTGTGCAGAGATGATCCGAACCGGCTCCACCCGCTTCTGGGACATGTACTGGCACCCGGCCGAGACTGCCCGCGCCGTCCTCGACAGCGGACTGCGGGCGACGATCGGCGCCCCGCTGATCGACCGGGGTCCGGACAGCGCTGAGCTGAGGGAGGACGCGGCATCCAGCCTCGCCGGCCTCGCGGAGGTGGGCGAAAGAATCCGGCCTTCGCTCGCGCCCCACGCCATCTACACGGTCGGCCCGGAGTCGCTGCGGTTCGTCGCCGAGCTGAGCGACGAGCGCGATGTGCCCATACAGATCCACCTGTCGGAGACCGAGCAGGAGGTCACCGACTGCGTCGAGAGGCACGGGATGCGCCCGGCCCACTACCTCGACTCCCTCGGGATGCTCGGAGAGCGCACTCTCCTGGCCCACGGAGTCTGGCTCGACGAATCCGAGCTGGAGCTGATCGCCGAGCGCGGGTCGACGGTCGTCACCAACCCGGTGGCGAACCTGAAGCTGGCGGTTGGAGGCGTCTTCGGGTTCCCGGCCGCACGTGACGCGGGTGTCCGGGTCGGCCTCGGCACGGACGGCTCCGGCTCGAACAACTCGCTCGACCTGATCTCCGAGGTCAAGTTCCTCGCCCTCCTCCAAAAGCACGCGTCCGCCGACGCCACGGCGATCGACGCAGTTGAGGCCTGGCGGATCGCGACGGGCCGGCGTGCCCCCCTGCTCGGCGCGGGCGATCCGCTCACGGTGGGCGCACCCGCCGACCTCCTCCTCCTGCGGCCCGGCGCACCGGAGCTGGCCCTCGGAGACCTCACTTCCGCCCTTGTCTACTCAGCCTCGGGCTCGGTGGTCGACACGACGGTCGTCGCCGGACGCGTCCTGATGCGCAGTGGCGTCATCGACGGGCTGGACGAGATCATCGAGCGCACCCGCGAGCGCGCCCGACACCTGGGCCTCGGCTGAGCGGCGGACTCGGTCTCGGCTGAACCGTCCCCCGAAAGCCCGACGGCCTGAAGTGTGTCGGGTTGGGGGACCAGAATCGGCGTCAATTCCATGCAGTCACCTGACCGCCGAGGAGGTAGTCGAGGTCTGCGCTCTCCTGGTCGACCTGGTGCGAGTCCGAGCTCGCCTGATTCACCGGCCGCCATCTGACCTGGAGACGGTTGTCGGCGTGTGATTGGCAGAGCCAGCGACAACCGTCCCCAGGATATGCATGGTCTTGCTTGTCGCTGTGCGCGGATCGGAGTCAAACGCAACCGTCCCCAGGTCGCAACCGGACCGGAGCGGAGCGGCTACAGGTAGGGGAGCGGGTCCGTCGAGGCTCCGTTGATGCGGACCTCGAAGTGAACGTGAGGGCCCGTGCTGTGGCCGGTGTTCCCGGAGTATCCGATGATCTGGCCCTGAGAGACGCTGTCCCCGGCGCTGACGGCGTAGCCCGACTGGTGGCCGTAACAGGTCGACAGGCCCTTGCCGTGGTCGATGCAGGTGTAGTTGCCGTAGCCACCGGTGTAGGCCGCGATGATCACCGTGCCCGACGCCGCGGCGCGAATCGGCGTTCCTTCCGGGACCGCGATGTCGATGCCCTCGTGCAGGCTGCCCCAGCGATATCCGTAGCCTGACGTGATCGGTCCGTCGACGGGCCAGATCAGCCCGGCGGCGCTGGGATCGCCGATCGGGCCCGCGGATAGGATCGGGATCCCCGAGGCCTCGAGGATCTGCTTCTGGAGCTTCTCCTTGAGGCCGTCCTGAACTTCCTGGAGGCGATCGACATTGCTGTTGATCTTGTCGAGCGCGGCCTTCTGGTCGGATCGAGCGGCCACGAGAGCGGATTCATTGCCCTCGATCGCCGTGCGGGTCCGGACCAGCTCCGCCTTACGAGAGGCAATCTCGTTACGTGCCGACTCGATCGTGAGCTTGGCATCGCGCAGGCGAGCGACCGTGTTTCGCGACCGGTTGCGGAGGTAGCGGACGCGGCTGACGACGGCCTGGTCCTGCTCCTGGATGCGCTTTACGTATTCGCTGCGCCCGACGAAGTCGTTGTAGTCATCAGAGGAGAGGAGGACGGTGAGGAAGTCCGGGTCGCCCGCACGGTAGATCGAGATCAGCATCCGGCTGAGATCCCTCACCGAAGCCCGCAGGTGGCTGCGCAGCACGATCAGCTCGTCGTGAGCCTTGGAGAGATCCTCGACCGCGGCGTCGAGCTCTGCCTGCTTCACATCGAGGCGAGCCTGAACTGAGGCCTCGCGGTCTCGCAACCCCGCGACCGTTCCCTCCAGCGTGTCGATGCGGTCTCCAAGGCGCTTGATGTCGGTGGTCAGGACGTCGCCCCTGCCCTGCGCCTTGTCGATCTTCCCCTGGTTTTGGTCGATCCGGTCTTGGAGATCTGTAGCGAGGGCCGGCACGGCGGCCAGCAGGCAGGCGAACGCAGCGGCGGCCGCGATCAGGCCGCGCGGGGACATTCGCTTTCTCTTCGGTCCGGGAGGCATCGGTTTCCTTGCCATGAGCCGTGGGATGTCCGCACGACTCGCGGAAAAGGGTGGCAGATGCCCCCGCCCGGCGAGCGCGCCCGGGGCCCCTGAATGGGACCTTTCTTTCGCCCGCTCGGGACCATTGCCGGGGCCGACGCGCGCCCCCGGCCCGGTGGGTCTAGGATTCTCGATCTTGCCCGAGGGAGACCCCACCGAGCACGAGACGGCCCCTGACGGAGCGTCGTCGGTCCGCTACGAGAACGTGACCAAGCGGTACACGGGGTCAGACTCGCCCGCGGTCGAGAACCTGACCCTCGAGGTCCCGGCCGGAGAGATCTGCGTCCTGGTCGGCCCATCGGGCTGTGGCAAGACGACCGCAATGAGGATGGTCAACCGGACGGTCGATATGACCGAGGGCGACATCAAGATCGGCGACGAGTCGGTGCGCGACAAGGATCCCGCGAAGCTTCGCCGCGAGATCGGCTACGTCATCCAGCAGATCGGCCTGTTCCCGCACCGGACCATCTCGCAGAACATCGGAACGGTCCCGAGCCTCCTCGGTTGGGACAACGAGAGGACGAAGGAACGGTCGGAGGAGCTGCTCGACCTGATCGGCCTCGACCCGGAGCTCGGGGACCGATATCCGGTCCAGCTCTCGGGCGGCCAGCAGCAGCGGGTGGGAGTCGCCCGAGCGCTCGCCGCGGACCCCCTGGTGATGCTCATGGACGAGCCGTTCGGCGCAATCGATCCGATCAACCGGGAGCGCCTCCAGAACGAGTTCCTGCGCCTCCAGGCCGATATCCGCAAGACCGTCCTCTTCGTGACCCACGACATCGACGAGGCGATCAAGATGGGTGATCGGATAGCGATCCTCCGCGAGGGAGGTCACCTCGCCCAGTTCGCGACGCCCGCCGAGATCCTGATGTCCCCGGCCGACGACTTCGTCGAGGACTTCGTCGGGGCCGACCGTGCACTCAAGCGCCTCGCTCTGATGCGGGTCAGCGACATCGATCTGTGGGAGGCGCCGCTGGCCCACATCGGCCAGTCCACAGCGGAGGTCCGCGCCAAGCTCGACGATGCGGAGGTCCCCTATGCGCTCCTCGTGGACAGCGACCGCCGCCCGGTCGGCTGGCTCTCCGAGCGAGACCTCGAGAGTGACGTGGTCCCCTCGGTGCCCGACAACGTCCCGGCGACCCGGATCGAGATCGACGACGTCATGCGCGACGCGCTGGCGGACCTCCTGGCCGGCGAATCGCAGTACGCGCCCGTGATCGATCGCAACGGGCGGATCGCGGGCGTCCTGTCGGTCGAGATCATCTCGGAGTTCCTGTCTTCCCCAGGGGCGAAGACCGACAAGCACACCGCAACGGAGCGTCCCCATGATTAGCGACCTCGCGCCCCTCGTCGCCCAGATCAACTTTCAAGACCGGTCCGGCCCGCCTGACTGCGTCCAGTCGAACGGCCTGTTCTGCCCGGGATGGGCAATCGACAACATCCACCGTTTCGTGACCCCGACGATCGAGCACCTCGAGCTCGTGGCGATCTCCGTAACGCTCGGATTCGTGATCGCCTTTGCCCTCTCCATCCTGGCGCACCGGTACCGCTGGCTTCAGCCGCCTCTCGTCGCCGGCACGGGCATCCTCTACACCGTTCCCAGCATCGCGTTCTTCTTCCTGCTCCTGCCGGTGACTGGGCGAGGCAATGAAACGGCGATCATCGCCCTGACCGCCTACACCCTGCAGATCATCTTTCGCAACACGACGACGGGGCTGGCGAACGTCCCCTCCTCGGTCACCGAGGCCGGTCGCGGGATGGGGCTGACCCGGCACCAGCTCCTGTGGCGGGTCGAGCTCCCGCTAGCACTGCCGGAGATCGTGGCCGGGCTCCGGATCGCGACCGTGTCGACGGTGGCGATCGCGACCCTCGCCGTCTTCGCGGGCGCGGGCGGCCTCGGGTCGGTGATCTACACGGGATCGGAGTTCTTCAAGACCCAGGTGATCATCGCCGGAGGCCTCGCGATGTTCATCGCGCTCACCTTCGATGCGATCCTGTTCATCTCTCAGCGGGCGCTGACCCCGTGGCGGCGGGCGGCGGGCTCTTGATCCACGGCGTCTCATTCGCGGTCTTCGGCGGGCCCTTCGGCAACGCCATCGACTTCATCCTCCACCCCCAGCCCTCGCCGCTGAGTGGCGGCGACGTCGGTGGCCCCCAGGTCGTCTGGGACCTGACGAAGACGCATCTCGAGGTGACCTTCCTGGCACTCGCGCTCTCGCTTGCGGTGGCGCTCCCCGTGGGCATTTACCTCGGGCACAAGGGCACCGGCGAGCTTCTGGCTGTCGGCATCGGCAACGCCGGGCGCGCCGTTCCCGAGCTCGCCCTCATCGCCTTCATGGCGGCGGCGATCGGCGTCGGACTCCTCAACCTCACCATCGCCCTGGCGATCCTCGGCATCCCACCGATCCTGACCAACACGTTCGTCGCATTGCGGCAGGTCGACAAGCCGTCGGTGGAGGCGGCGCGGGGGGTCGGGATGAGCGAGTTCGAGATCATCCGCAAGGTCGAGCTCCCGCTCGCGATCCCGACGATGATGGGAGGGGTGCGCACGGCGGCCATCAACATCGTCGCCACGGCGACAATCGCCCCCCTTGCCGGCGTCCTCACGCTCGGCGACCTGATCCTCTCCCGCAACGTCTACGGCGATGAGGGC
>JBBSQE010000022.1:0-20238 GCA_038258095.1 Solirubrobacterales bacterium
CCCGCCCGGCACAGGGGGGGGGGGGGGCCCGCGCCGGGGGCGGCCCCGGTCCCCCCCCCCCGCCCGGCCCCGGGCCCCGCGGGGGGGGGGGGGGTGGGGGGGTGGGGCCCGCCCGCCGCGCGGCCTCCCGCACCCGGCACACCCCCGCGGCGTCGCGTGGATCTGACCGCCGGGGTGGAGCTCTGCGCGGGCGGGCATACCGAAAAGCTGGGGTTTCCTGATGGGTAGGCGGGCTCAGGGCGCCGATCTCATCCCTCACCGCGAGTTGGTTTTGCAGGAGGTCGACGATTCCGGCCTCTCGGCGGAGTCACGCGATTTCGTGCTCGACAGGTACGTCTCCGAGATCCGGAAGTGGCCGAATCCGAGCGAGCGCACCGCTCGCGCCGTCCTCAATCTTTGCGTGATCGACGACATCGCCCGCCTCAAGGGGGCCGACTTTGCCGCGTAATCCGAAGGCACCCACAGGGCTCGCGAAACAGGGGAAAGCGCTCTGGAAGTCCTTCCTGAGCGACCTGGAGGACGACTGGGACCTCGATGCCCGCGAGCTCTACCTGCTCGAACGGGCGTGCCGATGCGCCGACGAACTGGCCCTCCTCGAGAAGGCGATCGACGGTGACGGCGTCACGGTCGCCGGCTCCCGGGATCAGACGATTGTGCACCCGGCTCTCTCCGAGGCTCGCCAGCTTCGGCTGGTTCAGCTCCGACTGCTCAGCTCGATCGAGATGGCAGACCCCTCGGACCCGGGTAGCCAGACCTCGACACCCGCCCAGGCGCAGGCTCGCAGGGCTGCCCGTTCCCGCTGGGGCAATTCGCCGCCGAGGAGGAGTCGCGGTGGGACGCCGTAGGCGGGTTGAGCCGGAAGCTCATGCTCTCCCGCTCAACCGCCGGTCGAGGGGTCTGATCGATGGGTCTGTCCTGTACTGCGAACGCAGCCCCTTGGCGTTTGTCTGCCGCATCACCGTTGCCAAATGAGCGCGGGTCTATACACCTTCGGCTGCAACGAAATAGTGGGCCGTGTCGACGATCCGCCCGTGCACCTTCCAGATCACTCGATAAGTCCCTCCGTTGGGGTTCACGAAGAACGTCCGGGAAGGTCGACTCGAGGGCCCGGTTCGGAGATTGCGGCACCTCTTGCTTCCGCTGGGCCGGATCAGGCAGACGCGGTAGGGCACGTGGCTGTTGCCAAACACGCGAAAGACGACCCCCTGGAACCCGCAGCAGGACGTGCGAGTGAGTGTGACGTGGCCCGCGAAACGAACTTTGGCCGACGCGGTAGATGGGATCGCGACGCAAAGGGCGATAAGCGCAGCGACCAAGATCGTCCGAACTCGCATGAAAAATCCTCCCGTTCCGAAGTACCGGGCCCTGTATGCCCGCTTCGAGCAAGCCTAACGGCGGTTCGTCCTGTCGCGTCAGTCCAGCAACCGATCCAGGACCGCGAAGGCCAGGTCGGCCTTGTACGGCGCTCGGAGCTGACCCAAGGCGCCGGCCGCGAGCTGCACATCCGCAAGCGTTGCGCTCGTCTCCGCAGCGAAGCGCTCCAGCCATCGGCCTGCAGCTCGCTCAAAGCGCGAGTCGAGCGCGGCGCCCAGGACGCGGAGCAGCGCCAGGGCATCCTCGAGGCTGAGCCGGGGCAGCTCGGCCGCGGCAGCGAAGGCGATCGTCGGGTTGCCGTTCTCGACCGAGCGGTGGAAGCGAGCGAGAGCAGAGCCCTGGGAGGTCACGAACGCATGTTCGCATCACGGTCAAGGCCGCTACCGAACGCGAGTGTGACCGCGGTAGTGGCGAACGCACTTCCGCTGTGGGCGGTGGAGCACGAACGCGCAGTATTCGTCCAAGCGGGTGATCCGGTATCTAACGCGGGCGATCACACTGCGTGCCCGTTCGAAGCTGGCGACGCGCACTCGGCCGAAGTAGCCAGCGTCGCCGATCCCCCAAGCGACGTCGCATCGCCGGACGGAGAACGAGCTTCGCCGCCCGCAGCGGATTTGACCCCCAGCTCTCTCCGACCAGACCGTCCCGAAGCGTCGTCGCATCGCGACCGCGACGTCATAGCGGGCGGCACCGGCGCTGAGACGAGAACGACGGAGCCGCGTATCGGGTCGGTTCACATAGGTGCCGAGGACGGCGTATGCGCCCTCGCTCCGCTTGAATCCGACGTATCGGATCTGTGTTCCAGCCGTAGGGCAGCAGTGAGCGTCGCGCCGTCGGTAGAGCGCCCGTTTGTCGCGAATCAGCGGCAAGAACTGCCCTCGGTCCACGAGCTCGAGGAAGTGGTTGGGGTACAAACCCTGGCTCAGCGTGGGGAAGACATAGGTCGACTCTTCGGGCACGGTGCTGGGCAGGTTGAAGAAAGCCCAGGGGTCGAACCCTCCCATCGCGCCGAGGTTGAACACCATCTCGTCATTCCCGTCCCCGTCGAAGTCGGCGCAAATCGGGTTCGAAGTTCCCCAGTAGGCGGGGTTCGTATAGGAGGGACGGACCTGGTTGGCTCGGTCGACGAACCCGGAGCCGTAGGCGACCCGCTTGGCGAACGCTTGGGTGCACGGGTAGGCGTGCCCGGCTGTCTGAGCCGCCGTGGCCGACGTCTGAGCCGCCAGCATCGCCAGGCCGATAACCGCGAAGATCGAAACGTATCGCCTCACAGATTCCTCCCTTGCCTACTCCGGACTGGGACGTTAGCTGAATCCTTGCACTCGACCGCACGAACGCTTAGGATCGCGCCAGTTCATAAAGCGGCCCCCCGCGCAGGTTCGAAGCTGCACGAGGGACCTCGACGCCGAAGGAACAAGCCCTTCAGCGACGTGACCGGCACGTTATTCGGTGCCCCTCCCGTCAAGAAGTGCTCCTCCGGCAAAAGGAGGAATCACTGATGGCCGAGTACGAGGAAGTAACGCTGACCGTCCCCGCCGATCACCTCGAGGCGTTCCGCGAGGCCGTGGTCTCGGAGGTTCAAGACAACGCGGATTGGGTCGGGAGCATGGGCCAGGAGTTGGGCGACCGGCTGCACAATCCGCCGAGCCGTCTGAGTGAAGACCAGGAGCTAGCCGACCTTCGGTCGAGCGGTCGCTACCTGCACAGTGCGCTTGAGCTGGCGGAGCAGCTCTTCCCACTGCCGGCATCCGAAGCCGAGGTGCGCGGCCAGGTCGCCTGCCTCGCACACGTCGCAGAAGCGGTTGCGCGGAACGCCGCCGGGAAGAGCGCGGCCGAGAAGCTCTCCTGCTCTCCCATCGAGGCTGATGCCCTGCGGGAGTTTCGCGCAACCGCCGCAACGGCTGACTGGGGAGCCCAGGCCGCAGTGGCGCTGCACGAGCAGATCCCCGAGAGCGGCGTCTGATGGCCGAAGGCATCGAGATCCGCAAGGCCAAGGGTGGCTCAACGGCCTACCGGGCAAGCGTTTGGAGCCGGCGCGATCACAAGCTGATCCGCAAGACATTCCCAACGATGGCCGCGGCGAAGTCGTGGCGGCGCGATGCCCTCTCGGATCTAGCGAAGGGCCGGTTGAGGCCTCCCGATCCACAGACGGTTCGGGAGGCCGCGGAGGCCTACCTCGAAGGCATCGAGACTGGCGCGATCAGGGATCGCTCCGGCAAGCCCTACAAGCCCTCGACAATCCGCAGCTATCGGAGGGTCCTAGACAAGCACGTCCTCCCCACTCTCGGCGGCTATCGACTGACGGAGTTGCGCCGCACCGAAGTCCAGGCCCTCGTCGACAGGCTCGTGGCGTCGGGTAAGAGCAGCTCGACCGTTCGCAACGTCCTCGACCCGCTGAGGGCCATCTACCGGCGCGCGATGACGCGGGAGGTCGTCGGAGTCAACCCGACGTCGAACCTCGAGGTGCCGGCTTCGACCGGGCAGCGCGAACGCATCGCCACGGCCGCGGAAGCCGCCGCGCTGCTCGCTGCACTCCCGGCCGAGGACCGGGCACTCTGGGCCACCGCTTTCTATGCAGGCCTACGCCGCGGGGAGCTGCGAGCACTCCGCTGGTCAGACATCGACCTCGGTCGCTCCGAGATCCGCGTCGAGCGCGCCTGGGACGACTACGAGGGGCCGCTCGACCCGAAGTCAGAAGCCGGCAAGCGGACATTGCCGCTGCTCGCCATCCTTCGCGACTACCTCGACGAGCACAAGCTCAAAGGCGTCCAGGACGGCTCTGCGCTCGTCTTTGGGCGTTCCGCGACCCAGCCCTTCGTGTGCTCAACGGTGCGCTCCCATGCGCTTGAGGCATGGGGCGAGCTCGAGCCGATCGGCCTCCACGAGTGCCGCCATACGTTTGCCTCGCTCCTGATCGACGCCGGGGCGAACCCGAAGGCCATCCAGGAGTTCATGGGCCACTCGACGATCCAGATGACCTTCGATCGATACGGAAAACTGATGCCGGGCCGGCGAGAGGAAGTACGCGTTCGGCTGGACGCTTACCTGTCGGCTGGCGTTCGCAATGGTCTGTCCTCACCCTCGGCGGCCGAATCCCGTCTGAAGTCCACGGAGTAGATGAACGTCCCTTGCCCACGCACCCGGGACCGAGTGACATAGCGATTCCCTGATGCGTGGCGGTAATAGACCAATAGTTCGCCCTCAACACCAGCGCCGTCACCCCAGCGCAGAGTCCAGGGGACGGAAAGGTCGGAAGAGTCGTCGCGCGCGCCTTCAGCGGCCACAGCCATCTGCGCCTTGAGCGGCCGAAGAACCTGAGCACCTTCTAGATAGAGCTCAATGTCCGAAACGATCCCGGGACCCTTCCCGACGTTCCAGAGCCGGTATTCGACCCCCTCTTCATTCTGGAGGAGGAAGGCTCCGGAGGACATGCTTCATGTAGTTGCTCACCGGCGGAGAGCAGAAGTGGATCAGTCCGACGGTGCCGGCGACCGTTTCGCGGACAGTCGAATGGCTGCTGTTGAAGGTCGCGTCCGGCTTTTGCCGCAGTTGTTTCAGAACCTCAAGCGTGCTTCGCACGAACTCATCCTCCACGGAGGCTGGGTCATGCCCCATCGCAAACCTGCACGTCGCCAACATTTTGCCGAGACTCCGGTAAAAGTGAACGCGCTCCGCAGCGGTTAGCCGCAGCAAACCGCTCGCGGATTTACCGCCCAGCGGCATAGGCGGCGACTGGTGGGAGTGAGAACTTTCGCCGCCACCACACGCCGACAGCAGAACAGCCATGAGGAAAGCGCCGACGGCAGAGCGAATCCAGTTTCTAGAACTTTTTCCCCTGAGCTTTCCCATGGCGCCTTCCCTTAACCGCGAAACCGCGCCGTAGCGCGCTTTTCGTGAGCACCGCTACGGGGATTCGAACCCCGGTTTCCGGACTGAGAATCCAGCGTCCTAGTCCCCTAGACGATAGCGGCGCGAGGGCGGAATCTTAGCAAGCTGTCGAACCTCGATTCCATCCGACGCCGCTGCCATTCGACGAACATGAGTCGCTTTACGTAGCTTTGCTTTCCTGTAGATTTGGCCGTTCTGCGGCTGTGGCGGAACTGGTCTACGCGCGGCGTTCAGGACGCCGTGGGCGCAAGCCCTTGGGGGTTCAAATCCCTCCAGCCGCATCTTTTGGGGTTCGCGATGCATAGCCGCGAGACCGTCCAGGCCGCGTTGGATCTCAAGGCGGAAGCTCTCTCCGACTCGGAGATTGCGGGCCGTCTCGGCATTCTCGGTGGGCCGTGCGGGATTGGTGCACGGCCGGAAAGCTCCCTCACTCGCACACCCCGAAAGGTCGAAACGGCGTGCCGCTCCACGACCAGTGCCCGCACTGCGGCCACAGGTGCCATCCCAAACTCCTCCTCCGCGGGCTCATCCAGTCCGATGGCTGCCGCTTCATCAACACCGGCAAGGGAGGCTGGACCTGTCCCCGCTACTCGTTCTGCAACCTATCCGACGACGTCCGCGGGATCTTCTGCGATGCCTGCGAGCTCGTCGGAGTGCGGACCACTCATGCGCCGCGGACCGTCTATGTCTCTCGCAAGGACGACGTGGCGCTGCTCGACACCTTCATCGGGCCCAAGGCCTGAGGCCGCCACAACGAGAAGGGGCGGCCCGAAGGCCGCCCCTTGCTGTCAGGTCGATTCGACCTTGGTGCCGGCTGACTAGCGGCGGTGCCTGGTCGGCTTGACCGAGCACTTCTGCTTGTAGTACAGCGTCGTGCGAGGTGCGGTTCCGTTGGTCGGAACGTTGGCCTGGTCGTAGTTGAAAATGGCCTTGTAGTTCAGCGTCCGGTTCCTGTCGCGGCACCTGACCGAGACATAGTTGCGGCGACCGGTTCGCTTGCCGACCGTTACGTCGAACAGGCCGAGCGCCGTGCCCGCGGGCAGCGGCGGAACAGTGACGGCCAGCCGGTTCCCGAGATCGCCTCGGCTCTGGGTGAGAACACCCGTGAGGGTCGTCGTCGTCGCGACGGCATCGACCCGGGTGTGCAGGATGATCGTCGAGTGACCGCCCTGCTTCGGGCCGTTGAATGCCGTAATCACGCCCGGGAGCTTGTTCGGAGTGCCCGGAATGACTTGGCTGTTCGGATCCGGGTTTCCGCCGATATAGGCAGTTGCCCTGCCGCCGCCGACGATGGCCCTACGGCAGACCTTCTTGGCCTGAGCCGTCGGGAGGTCCTGGACCTGAGTTGGTCGGCAGGTCGCGAGACCGGTCGTGTCGAACCTGATGTCGTTGTCGAAGTAGACGAAGACCCTTGTCGCCGGCTTGATGGCGAAGATGCCGTATTGGGTGGCTCCAGCTTCCGTGATCGTGTGAAGCCTGGCGCCCTGGAAGGCCCGTACCGGGGCTCGATTCGGGGCCACCGACGCCCTGAACTTCTGGGTGTTGTTAGCGGTTGCTTGGGCGGTGACGCCGAACGCGAGCGCCAAACCCAGCACCCACACAAGATGCTTGCGCATGCCTATCTCTCCTTGGTTGTGGCGCTCATTGCGCCTTCTCTGAAAAAGGTTCTGAAGAACCCTCCCGGCCTTGACGCTATCAAGGTGGGTTGCCCAGTGAAACACCTGCGCGAGAACAAAGTAGCGGTCGGGTTCGCGGCCATCCGGATCAGCGGTCCGGGAACACGTGGCGGTAGCGGGTCGGACCCTGGTTCGTCGCCCCCAGAGGCGCGAACGGACCTTGCTGGATACAGGCCGGGGCCGGGATGTCGTCGGAGTTGCTGGCCCCGGCGAACGAGTACCTCTTCAGGTTCTTGTAGAGGAGCTCGCCCCCATCGTTGGTAGTCGAGTTGAAGTTCGCCTGCTCGGCCGGCGTCAGGGCGGCCCAGTCGCGGTAGTTGGCGGTGACGCCGCTCGTGCATTGCGCGGTCTGGAAGGAGGGCAGCCCCGCCTTCAGGCGGTTGTAGCCAAGCGGGGCCGGATAGGGGTTGTTGCGGTTGATCTTCAGACGGCCGGGGAAGGAGGCCACGGAATCAGGTCCGAGCGGAACCGAGGTCCGTAGGTAGTACCCGGCCTTGTTGTTCGTCTCCGGGCCTCGGCTCTGGCCGTTGGTCGCCGCAGCCGCGTTGCCGAAGAAGGCCGTCAGCTCGTGCTTGTAGAGGCCGATGTCGTCGAGCAATGGGTTGAGTTGATTGAAGAAGGAAGGCATCCGTCCGAGGATCGGCGGCAGGTCGGAGAGGAGGAACCTGCGCAGCGCCGGGAAGCCGGTCGGCGCTGCGGCGATCACTGGGCCGAGGCCGTCGAAGAAGGTCTGCAGCTCGGGAGCCAGACGCTGGGTTGAGCGCAGCACCGGCGTGAGATCGCGTGCGGACGGTCGCAACTGCAGGACGAGCGGGTCCGTGTTGCGAGCAAACGTGTCGAGACGGTTCAGCGTGAGGCGGGACTCGCTGAAGAACGTCGGCAGGATTGTGAAGAGGTCCTGGAGATCCTGGTTTCGCTGTGCGGTCGTGGAGAACACCCGATCCGTGTTCTGGATCAACGACGCGAGCTGACCCTGACGGGCGCTGATGGCACTGAACACGACGCCGGTGTTGCTGAGCAGCCTGCTCACTGCCTCGCTCTGCGTATCCAGGGTTGTCAGCGTCTTGTTGGCATCCCTGAACGTCGGCTCCAGCAAGCCGAATGCGGCGTTGAGATCGGCTCCGCGGCCGTCAAGGCCGACAGCCGCCTGCTGCATCCAGATCCGGAACGCCACGCGCGTCTTCTCGTCGAACGTCCGGAAGATCTCATCCAACTGCACCGATTTCGCCACCTGCACACGGGGTAGCTCGCCACCGTCGGGTAGATCCGGCGCACCCGCGTTGCCGGGGGTCAGCTCGACATACGTCTCGCCGAGCAGGGTCTTCTGCCGCAGGATCGCCCGTGTGTTGTCGGGGATCGGCGCGTACTTGGGGTCGAGCTCGACCGTTGCCAACGCGGCGCCGCGGTTCTCGTCGCCCGTTCCGAGGTCGATCTTGGTGACCTTGCCGACCGAGACGCCGGAGATCCGCACATCGGACTGCACCGCGAGAAGACTGGCCTCGGTGAACGGTATCCGGACCTCGTAGCTCTTCGCCCGCAGCGGCGTCGGACCGCCGAAGGAGATCCAGAGGAACAGGAGGATGCCAAAGCAGGACAGCGCAAAGCCGAAGATCGTCGCCATCTGGAACTTGGTCGGAGCCTGCTTCTGCATCAGGGACCTTCCGTGCCCGTTGGGCCGGTCGTGGACAGGGGAGCCAACGGCGCGAGGTCGCCCGTGGCACCCGAAGGCGTATTGGGGTCCACGGGCTCGGCGCCGGACGAGGAGTCGCCACCGGCATCAGTCGTGCCTGACCCGGCCGCGCCGCGCCCATCAGCACCACCCTGATCCGCGCCCGCCTGATCCGCGTTCGCAACGCCCGGCCGGGCTGATTTGCGCAGCGTCGGAGTCAACGGGTTGACCGGGCACACCTCGGGGGCGAGCGGCAATCCGGATGTTTTGAACTCGGTATCGAGGAAGTCGTTTCCGAACCCGACGGTCTGCGCGAAGAAGGCGGTGTTACAGGTCACCATGATCAGGCCGCGGCGCAGCGGTCCCTCGGAGTCCTGGGCGAGGAAGATCGAGTTGAAGGCGTGGTTCAGCCAGGGCAGGTAGAAGAGAAAGCCCTCCTTCTTGCTGCCCGGCGGGTTGAAGGCCAGCTTGTTGAGCAGGTTGTTCAGGTCGGTGAAGGCCTGGTTCAGGCCCGAGGCGGTCTTCTGAAGCGGCTTGGCCGTCTGGGTCAGGTGGCGCACCACGGGGGTCACCTGGCGGGTGAAAGGCCTGATCTGGTTGCGCAGCGGTGCCCGCGTGTCGGTGAACAGCTGCTGCGTTCCCTCCAAGGCCGGCTTCAGGGCCTGTGCCGCCGGGATCAGCCGCAGCGACGCGGGCCCGAGGACCAGCGAAAGCCGGTCTGCCCGCTGCAGGCCGTTCGACGTCGCCCGGAGGGTCGGGGGCAGCTCCTGGAGTGCGCTTCGGATCGACGCCTGCTGGTTTGCGAACGCTCCGAGTGCCGCGTTGGACGAGCTGACGAAGTTGGCGAGCTGGGTGTCGTTTGCACCAAGCTCCTCGGACACGAGGCGGAAGTTGTGGATGACCCGAGCGATGTTGTGGCGGCGGGACTCGAGCGCGAGGCCGACCTTTGCGAGGTCTCGGGAGAACGGCTGGAAGCGGCGCAACGTCGCCGAGAGCTGCTCGCCCTGGCCTCCGAGCCCTTTGCCACCGGCCTGTAGCAGCAGCGCGAGGTAGGCGCGCGTGTCGCCGTCGAGGATCGACAGGACCTCATCCGGGTTCACGTTCGGCTCGGTCTGCGAGAGCGGGATCGTCGACCCCTCCTTCGGAGTGTCGCCGTGCATCCCGGGATCGACCTCGACGACCATGTCGTTCAGGCCGGTCTTCGGACGGAGCAGGAAGGTGGCGTCGGAGTGGATCAGCTTCGCGTACTTGGGTTCGATGTCCATCCGGATTCGTGCGGTCCCGTCCACGAGATTCACCGCGCCGACCTTGCCGATCTGGATACCGGCCATGTCGATCGCCTGCCCCTGACCGGCGGTCACGGCCTGGCCGGAGGAGAAGTCCGCGTTCAGCTCATAGAAGTCCTGCCCGAGCCCGGGAACCCAGCCGGGGAACGCCGCCTTCTGGTTGTAGAGGATGATCAGCAGCGTCACGACCGCGAAGGCGACTATTGCCAGGATCGCGATGAAGTCGCGCAGATGTTCCCTGATCGCCCGCTTCACCTGATCACGGCCCCGTCGCAGTCGGGCTCGAGGGTCCGGCGGCTGCCGCCGGACCGTTCAGGTTCGGGCGCGCGCTCTTGTAGCACTTGACGTCATCGCGAATCGGAGGCAGGCCGGTCAGGGCCGGGCGGGTGCCCAGCGGCGGCGCGATCGTGTTTCCGTAGAGCACGTTGGCCGGGAGGATCCCGATGGGCGTGCCCTGGGGATTCGGCGTGCTGACCGGGACGGGCCCGCCGCCGGGCTGGAAGCGGACGTAGACGCCGTTACCGTCGAAGTTGGCGCTCTCCCCCGCCACGCCGGCGAGGCTGTAAAAGAACTCCCGATAGTTCGGCTGGCCCGAGGTGAAGCTGCTGGAGCCGCTGTCATCGCTGAGGACGACGTTGCCGGTCGGCACCAGGTTCTTGTAGACGCAGCGGTTGAAGTCGGAGATCTGCGGCAGGCCCTGGATCGTCTGGTAGGTGGCTTCCGCGGTGTCGGGCGTCCCCCGCGCGAGGAGGCTGGCGATCCCGCCCAGCTCTGACCTCGAGAGCAGCGGGTCGGCCTGGCGAAGCCACGGGCGCCCGGCGGCGATCGTGGCCGGGAGCTCGGCGATGCCCGGCCGGGTGGCGATCGCCAGGGCCCGCACCGGGGGCAGTGCCGTGTTCAGGTCGACCAGGGACTTCCGGGTGACGGCCAGGGTGGGCGCCAGCAGCGCAATCGAGTTCGAGAGGTTGTCCGACTCATCGGCCAGGGCGCCGGTGAAGGTGTTGAAGTTGGTGACCAGACCCTGGAGGTCGGACTCGCGCGATACGAGGGCCTTGAACGTGCGGTTGCCCGCGACCAGAAGGCCCGCCAGGTCGCCCCGCTGGGTGCCGAGGAGCGCCTCGTTGACGATCGCCGAGGTCCGGCTTGCGTCGGCGCTCGTGTCGAACGTACGGTTCAGGGCGGTCGCGGCGGACTCGCCACGTACATCGGGGTCCTGGTCGGCGTCATCGGCGGCCGTCGGTTGATAGGTCAGCCCGGTGCCCAGCCCCTCGAGCAGATCGGCGAGGTTCCGCCGCTCCGGCTTCTGGAGGGCGGTGAGGATCTCATCGAGCTGCACTGCTGTGGAGGTCCTAGTGATCGGGATCGTCGCATCGGAGCCGATGTCGGGGGCACTCGGGCTGCCCGGGTCGAGGTCGACGAAGAAGTTTCCTTCGAGGAAGATGCGCGGCCTGATCTCAGCTGAAGCATCGCTGTGGATCGGACGGCCCTCGTCGGAGACGGTGAACTCGACGACCGACGCGTTTCCCTTGCGCTCGACCGAGAGAACTTGGCCGACGTTGACCCCGGCGATCCGCACCGGCGCCTTCTTGGAGATGTTGACCGCGTTCGAGAACGTCGCCTTGACCGTGTAGCCGTTGCCCGAGAACGGGAGCGACTTGGTGAAGGCGAGGTACAGGCCGAGGACCATGAGGACGATCACTACGACGCCGACGGTTGTCGGCCCGGGCCCCCCCAAGCTGCGGAAGAAGTTCTCGTTGTACTTCGGCGGCTTGTGGGAGCGGCGGCGCGCCATCACTTGCCCCCGAACCGGATCGTCTTGATGCCCTGGTTGCCGGGCTCGTTGCCGATCACCTGTTTACCGACTATGAACTGCTCGTTGCCCGCCTCGCACTCCCTGGTCTGTCCCGGCGCTGCCGTGTTGGGGTAGGGGTTGTAATGCAGGAAGTTGTCCGTCGCGGGGCCGTTGGCCGGTTTCGAGGACGGCAGGAACTCCGAGTTCGGCTGAAGCGGTTGGTCGACACCGAATGCACCCGCGATCGTCACCGTCCGCAGCCAGGTGCCGATGCCGTCGCCGATGGCGCTCATCGCGGCCGTGTTGTGGAGGAGGATTGCCGGGTAGTTGCAGACCGTCTGGGACGGAGTGATGAAGGCGAGCGTCGGCGACAGTGTCTTTGCCGTGCGCGTCAACACTGCGAGACCCTGGTTGACGCGGTTGTCGTTTCCGAAGCGAACGAGGGCCCTGGCCGTGGGCGCGAGCTGGGCGTTCAGCGCCGGCGAGGCCTTCAGGACCGGAATGCCGGTGGCGAACGCCGACGACAGCACCGGGGACGATTCCGCGAGCGCCCGGGCAGCCGGCTGCAGATCGGTGAAGAGCGCGGCCGAGTGGGTGAGGAAGGGACGGATCGTCGGCAGCGTGGCGAGCGTCGTCGACGCCGTCTGGTTGCCCTCCGTGATCGAGTCCTGGATATAGGGATCGGCAACAGCCGCCAGGGCAGCGAAAGTCTGATCCAAGACGACGAAGGCGCGGCCCTGTGTCTCGGCAACCGGAGCGACCTCTGCGGCTGCCTGGGAGAGTCCGTTGAAGAACCCCGAGAGATCGGTCCGAGGTGACGAGAGGTTCCGCATCACCGGGATCAGGCGGTTGACCAGCGGCTTGAGCTGGCCAACCGCGAGGTTGATCCCGGCGCCGCGGCCGGCCAGCGCATCGCCGAACTCGAGCTGGTTCTGGCGGATCGCCTTCCGCGTCGGTTCATCGAACGTGTTGAAGAGCTGGTCGATCTCGACCGGCTCGGGCACCGCCGCCCTCAGCGGCTCGGAACCCTTGCCCTCACCGCCGAGAGTCGCCCCCTCCGGAAGGCCCTGCTTCGAAGAGCCCGGATCGAGCTGGAGGAACTTCAAGCCAAGAGCGGACTTCGAGCGGATCACGAAGGTCGAGTTCACGGGTAGCGGGTCGACCGAGCGGTCGAGCTTGAGATCGAGCTTGGCCGCGTAGACCTCATTGCCCGTGCCAGGGTCGGTGGTGAGGACGGGCGTGATCGTCTCGACGCTGCCGACACGGACGCCGCCGACCCGTACATCGTTGCCCTTGACGAGCGAGGCGCTGTCGGGGACGACGACCGAGACGCGGTAAGTCGGGACAAAGGGCAGGCCGTTGTTCGCGTTGTAGGCGAGGAACACCGCGACGATGACGATCAGCACGGTGATCGCGCCCACCAGGACGGGGCTTGCGCTGAGTCGTTGTAGGCGTGTGTCTCTCATCCTGCCCTCACGGCCCCAGGAGGTAGTTGAGGACTCCGGCATCGGCCCTGCGCCGGCCGCTCACGGCGCTGTCGGTGCCGGTCGGGCCGGTTGCTCCGGTCGAGCCGTCTTCACCCGTAGCACCAGAGGGCCCGGTCGCGCCGGTGACGCCATCGGGGCCGATCGGGCCGATCGGGCCGGGCACTTCGGCCGCGCCGATGCCCGAGGTCGAGCCGTCATCCGGGATGTTGCCCGGAACCGAGGCCCCACCGGTGCGGGCGTCGCGAAGGGCCTTCGCGATCGTGTCCTGTCGGAAAGCGCCGGTCTGTTCCTGGACACCCGGGCCCGTGAACCTGGTCACGCAACCGGGGATGTAGACGACCCCGGCGTACTCCGCGCAGCCCGACACGAGGATGTTGGTGCGCAGGTAGTGGCCGTACTGGTCGTATCCGTTGACGGACCCGGCCGTGTTGTAGACGAACTTCAGAAGCGAATCGAAGCCCTTCTGGTTGCGCAGGCTCTTCGTGAACCGGCCCAGGTTCGAGGCCGGGCTCTGCGCGTTCTTCGCAAGGCGCTCCACCCTGCGCACGATCGGATCAGCCGCCACCAGCGGCGGACCCGCCTCATCCGCAGCGTTCCCGAGGGACTTGAGCGAGGTGGTCGTCGCCTGCGAGAACGGCCCCAGCAGCCTGGTCGCCCTGGTGATCTCCGGCGCGGCGCCGCCCAACGTGCTGAAGAACGGCCTCGCCGCATCGGAGAAGCCACCGAGCTGACCCATCGTCAGGCGCAGCTCACGAAGTACCGGGGGCAGCTTCTGTAGGCCCGCCTCGAGGTCGCTGCTGCGAGACGCCGTCGCCGCTGCCGTCGTCCCCGATCCGCGGATGAACCCGGAGATGTGTGTGCGCTCCCGCGCGAGCGGGGCGAGGTCGGTGTCGGAGTCGGTGGCGAGCTGGGCGAGCTGCTTGTTCTGCTTCGCGAGGATCTTCAGGACCTGGTCGGTCTCGCGCAGCGCCGGGTTCGCGCGGCGCACGATCTGCTTCAGGTCGGTGCCGCGGGCGGCCAGCCCGGCCCCGAGCTCGTTGATGATGAGCCGGAAGCGCTCGCGGTAGGGGAGGCGCTGGATGTTCTGGATCAGGTCGAGGTCGACGGCCTTGCCGTTGCGCTCGAGCGGCAGCAGGTACTGGCCCGCGCCAGGCTGCCCGTCGGGGATCTGGCGAAGCGGCGGCGGCGGCTTCGTACCAGGCGCCCTGCCCTGGGTGGGTTCGCAGTCAACGTATTTCTCGCCGATCAGCGACTGTGGGCGGATCAGGCATGACGCGTCCTGGCGGAAATCCTTGAAGCCGGGGTCGGTGATGTCAAGCACAACCACCGCCTTTCCGGGGATCGCGTGGGGCCCACCCTGAAGGCTGACGATCTCACCCGGCATCGACACGTCGACCGACTTCACGGCGCCGACGTTCGCCCCCGCGATGCGGACGTCCTCGTCGTTGACGATGAAGCCGCCGTTGTCAAAGATCGCGCGGACCTCGTAGTCGCCGCTTGTGCCATCGTCACCCGGTGCGGAGGTGACGAGGACGAGCGCGGCGAGGGCGCCAGCGAGCAGGGCTGTTGCGAGGACCCTTCTCATCAGCCCGGGGGCACGTCGGCCGGGTTGCACTTGCCATTCAGCCGTCCCTCGTCGAGGAACGGGTTCGAGCCGGACACGGCCTGGGTCGCTCCACCCGGGCAGCGCCTGGCCAGGCTGAAATCAAACGGCTGGAACTTCTCGGCCAGCGTGTTCGGGTTCAGGGCCTGGGTTCCGGAGTTGTAGTTGAAGAGGTTCAGGGACGCCGACTGGATTCGCGCATAGTGGCCGTTGGCGTCGTAGTAGCCCGACGCCTGGCCGAGCTTTCCGAGCGCCGCGAGCAACTCCGGTGCGTACGGCCGCGCGAAGGTGATCGTGTCCTGAGCGGAGCTGAGGGCCTTGATCCCGGTCTTCTGGAACGGGGTCCCGACCCGGTGCAGGCTCGGCAGGGCGCGAACGATGTACTGGAGGTCGTTGTGCTTGCCGGGGAGGTTCACCGAATCGCCCAGGTTCCGAAAGACCGGTACGGCCTTGTCGGCCACGGGCCGGAGCTGGCGCAGGAAAGGATCGAGGTTCTTGGTCGCCTGTTTCGCGGTGTTGACGAGCGGATCGATGTCGTCGAGCGCAGCTCGCAGGTTGACGAAGGTCGTGTTCGCCTGGCGGAGTGTCGGCGGCAGGAGCTGCAGCGACCGGTCGAACGCGACGTTCTGGTCGGCGATCGCTCCGAGCGCCGTGTTCGTGTTCGAAACGAGCCCGGTGAGCTGATCGCGCCGCTCGGCCAGGGCAGTCACGACCTTGGACGAGTTGAGGACGAAGTCGCTGAAGACCGCCTGGTCTGAGTTCAGCTCGCGCAGCAGCCGGTCGGTGCTGGAGAGCGCCGGCGAGAAGTACTTGTAGGCCGCGTTCGCCTGCTTGCCCTTATCGGCGTAGATCCCGGCGAAGCCCTGAATCACGTCCTGGAGGCCCTTGCGAGCCCTCGGGTTGAAGGCGTTGAACAGCTGGTCGAGATCGACCGGCGTCGTGGTCGAATCGCCGGCCAGGACCGCGCCGTCGGGCAGGGCCTTGAAGTTGTCGGGACCCGGCGAGATCGAGATGTAGCGGCCGGCCACGGTCGAGAGCGATGGCGTCCGGACCACGGCCGTTGTCCCCCTGTGGAGAACCTGGTCAATGGTGATCTTGACCTCGGCGTTGTCGTCGTCTGTGAGGTCGATGCTGTCGATCGATCCGGCTGGCGAGCCGCCGATCAGGACCTGGTTGCCCTTGACGAGCTGCCCTCCCGTCTGGAACACCAGCGTGTACTTGTGTCCGCTCGAGCCGCCGAGGACGAGCACGGCAATCAGCACGACGACGACGACCAGGGCACCGATGGTGAGGACGCGGGCGAGCAGCGACCCGCGGCCCGTGTGGGCCGCCTCGGGAGACTCTTGTGAAGCTGAAGCCGGCGTCCTCTCCTCCTTGTAGAGCAAAGGAGGAGAGCCGGTCAGGGCGCCGGGAAATCCTCCTCCTGCTGGCGGGCACTCTAGCCGAGGCATGGGTCGTCCGAGTCCCGCCTAACGCATGGTTAACCCAGGGTAAATGGCACCGGTTGCGCAAAAATCTCCGGATGAGCACTCGCCACATCCGCCCCGCAGCCCGGGTCCCGCTCCCGGAGCTTGCTTCGGTGGTCGCGCTTCTCCTCATCGTCGCCATCCACGGGCAGCCCGCGGCCGCGAGGCCGACGACCCCCGCCCCGCCGTTTCACATCGCGATCACGCCGCTTGACCGCTCGATGCGCCAGCGCGTGACGGGCGTCTCCTGGCACCCCGGCTGCCCGGTCGGCCTCGGCGGCCTGCGCCTGCTCACCGTCACCTACTGGGGTTTCGACAAGAGCGCTCACAACGGTCGTCTCATCGTCAACCGGCGTGCGGCCCGAGGTGTCGGCCACGTTCTGCGCTCGCTCTACCGGCACCGCTATCCGATCAGGCGCATGCGCCCGGTCGATGCCTACGGAGGGGACGATCATCGCTCGATGAATGCCGACAACACTTCCGCGTTCAACTGCCGCTTCGTCAACGGGACCTCGACCTGGTCCCAGCACGCCTACGGCCTCGCGATCGACATCAACCCGATCGAGAACCCCTACGTGTCGGGGGGATATGTCTCACCCCCGGCGGGAGTGCCATTCGCCGATCGGCCAGGCCGCCCCGGCGTGATCCAGAAGGGCGGCACCGTGATCCGCGCCTTCGCCGCCATCGGCTGGCGCTGGCTCGGCCGCCCGGGCGGAGGCAAGCGCGACTACCAACACTTCTCGGCCAACGGCCACTGACCCGGGCGAGACGGAGCGGCTCAGTCAGGCGGCTACCGTGGTCGACGACCGCGTCCGCCTGGCGTTCTGGGCGATCGCATCCGCGATCTCCGGCCACAGGGCATGCGGCAGGTCGTGGCCCATGCCCTCGATCAGCCGCAGATGGGAACCGGGGATGGCCCGGGCCGTGGCGCGGCCGGCCGCCGTGCGGACCAGTGGGTCATCGCAGCCGTGGATCACGAGCGCCGGTATCCTCAGCTCGCCGAGGCGGCGCGTCCGGTCACCCGAGGAGGTGATCGCGTGCAACTGGCGGGCGACGCCCCCCGGGTTGAAGCGGCGGTCATACGCGGTCAGCGACATCGCCCGCACTCGCTCCTCGTCGAACGGGTAGCCGGGCGAGCCGATCACCGAGAAGGTCTTGACGGCGCGGTCCGCGTAGTCGTCGCGGTCTGCCGGCGCCTTCGCGATCAAAGTCCCGAAGGCGCGCATCTTGGGGAGCCCGAAGCGGCGGTTCCCGGTCGTCGACATGATCGACGTCAGCGAGTGAACCCGGTCCGGATGGCCGATCGCGACCGTCTGGGCGATCATCCCGCCCATCGAGGCGCCGACGACGTGGGCTTTGTCGATCTCGAGGTGGTCGAGGAGCCCGACCGTGTCAGCCGCCATATCGCGCAGCTTGTACTCGGGCTTGCCGGTCCCCAGCAGCATGCCCGCCGTGCCCGGCCGGCTGCCGGCTTCGATCTTCGAAGAGTGACCCATGTCCCGGTTGTCGAAGCGGATCACGCGGTGGCCTCGCTCGGCGAGCATCTCGCAGAACGCCACGTCCCAGTGGATCATCTGGGTTGCCAGCCCCATGATCAGGATCAGCGGCACGCCGTCCTCATCGCCGAACTGCTCGTAGGCGATCTCGATCCCGTTCGAGGGGGCGATCTGCTCGTTGCGCGGAAAGAAGTTTTCGAAGCTCACAGCCGTGATGGAGACTACTTGGCGTAGGTTGATCGACTCGTGGGCGCAACAGCGATCATCTCCGACCTGCACCTCGGCAGCCTCCCGGGCGAAGGGCTGCTCGAGCACGGCTCGATCAGGGAGCGCCTCCTGGGGGAGCTCGCGCGCGCCGACCGTGTCGTGCTGCTCGGCGACGCGGTCGAGATGAGGGATCTGCCGATCGGCGAGGCGCTCGCGGCGTCGCGTCCCTTCTTCGAGGAGCTCGGCGAGGCGACCGGAGACACGGAGATCGTCTTGGTCCCCGGAAACCACGACCACCACTTCGCGGCTCCGATCATCGAGAGTGCCGGAGTGTCCTCGGAAGCGTCGCTCGGCCTGGAGCAGCGGACCGCGCCTCAGGGCGCTGCGGCGCGGCGGGTCGCGGAGTGGCTCGGCGGGGACCGGCTCACGCTCGCCTATCCGGGTCTCTGGCTTCGCGACGACGTCTACGCGATGCACGGCCACCACATGGACCCCCACTTCACCCTCCCGCGGGCCGAGTCCGTCGCGGCGGCCGCGGTCGCGAGGGTGACCGGGCCGCTTCCGGACCCGGCGTCTCCCGACGACTACGAGCGGCTGATCGGGCCGGTCTCGGGGCTGACCTTCGGGCTCGCGCAGGCCGGCGCCTGGCGGCGGCGGCGTGGCGGAGCGCGGCCCTCGGAGCGAGCATTCACCTGGCTCTCCCAGGGGAAACGCGCGAACGTCCGCCAACGCCTGGCCGGCAAGGCGATCGCCTCAATCGCTCTTCCAACGGCGACCATGGCCCTCAACCGCCTTCTCCGTGCCGAGTTCGAGCCGGATCTCTCACCGGCGGCCATCAGCGGGGGAGGTGTCGCCGCCGCGACCGAGCTCGCGGAGCGACTGAGGGTCGACGCCGCGCACGTGATCATGGGCCACACCCATCATGCGGGCCCGCACGGCGACGCCGAGTGGCCGGTCGCCGGGGGTGGGCAGCTCCACAACACCGGCAACTGGATCTTCGCCCGGCTGCTCCATCGGGGGTCTGCCCGCGGTGGTTTCTGGCCTGGAACCGTGACCTGGCTCGGCGACCGGGGAGCGCCGGAGCGCGTCCCGCTGCTCGACCACCTGACACCGGACGAGCTTGCCGCCCTGACGGTGCGGACCCGCGAGGGACGGGCGGGTAGTCTCGAATGATCGACGCCGGCGTCCGCTACGACCCTCCGCTCCCCGAGCATCCCGAGCTGCGCGAGGTTGCGCAGGCCGTCGAGAGCGCGGGGTTGTCGGCCGAGATCCTCGACACAAGCTTCTGTACGGTCTTCTGCTCCGGGCAGTTCGCCAGGATGCTCGGGCTCTCCGCCGAGGAGGCGTTGGGGATGTACGGCAAGTCGCAGATCCATCGGACCCTCGAGGGAAGGTCCGACATCATGAGGCTCACCGAGGAGAGCGGAACCCTCTGGTTTCAGCACAACGCTCCGATCATGCGCCACTTCCTGGATCCCGACGACCCCAACTTCGAGGAGGTCTTCGGCCTCACCGCGTCGCTCGCGGCTGAGGTTGATCCAATCGCCGAGCCACCCCGGGCCTGGATCGACAGAATCAGCTTCCGGCCCAACCTCCGGCTGCGCGAGTCGTTCCTCGGGGACGTCACCAACCTGTACCTCCGGATCGACGATGCGGCCGGACGCTTCATCGGCGTCCTGCTCCAGACCCGCGGCATGCTGCCACAGAACCTGGAGCACCGACTCGCCCGCGGCGATCAGCGCCTCTTCGAGCGCATGGAGCGAGTAAGCGAGCCTGGCAGGCGAGCGGCAGCAGTCCTGTTTGCCGACCTCGAAGCGTCAGGGGCTCTCTCGCGGCGACTCTCCTCGCGCGGCTACTTCGACCTGATCAGGGCGATGACGGACCTGATCGACAGATCGGTCGTCGCCCGGGAAGGGATCGTCGGCAAACACGCCGGCGACGGCGGCTCGGCGTTGTTTCTGGCCGCCGACCATGGCTCGGAGTCGGCGGCAGCGGCCGCGGCCATCGAGGCGGGCCGGGCGATCCGCGAAGGAGCCGCGACACTGGGCTCCGACGACGTGCAGGCAAAGGTCAACGTCGGCCTCCACTGGGGCGCGACGCTGATGGTCGGCCAGATCGCAACCGCAGGCCGGCTCGAGGTGACTGCGCTTGGCGACCAGATGAACGAAGGGGCGCGAATCGAGGCGGCGGCCACCGACGGAGCGATCCTCGCCTCCAAGGACCTGATCGAGCGGCTTGCCGCGGATGACGCCGAGGCGGCCGGGCTGAACCCCGATGAGCTCGCCTACACGCCC
>JBBSQE010000023.1:0-20121 GCA_038258095.1 Solirubrobacterales bacterium
AGCGGGGGGAGATCCTCTCCGCGCAGGTGAACGGGATCACCCTTCTGGTGCTGGCGATTCTGATCATCGTCGAGGCGGTTCGCAGGCTCGTCGACCCGACCGATGTGGAGGCGGGGATCGTCCTGGTCGTGGGCCTCGCCGGCGTGCCCGTGAACCTGGCGGCTGCCTGGGCGCTGGCCCGGGCGAACCGTTCGAGCCTCAACGTCGAGGGAGCATTCCGGCACACGATGCTCGATGCGGTCGCCTCCCTGGGGGCGGCGGTGGCAGCGGTCGTGATCCTCGCGACCGGCTTCGAACGCGCCGACCCGATCGCTTCCCTTCTGGTCTCCGCCCTGATGCTGCATTCCGCCTGGTTCCTGCTCAAGTCGAGCGGCCGGGTCTTCATGGAGGCCGCCCCGGAGGGAATCGATCCGGACGAGATCGGCCACAAGCTGGCCTCGACCGAGGGAGTGGTCGAGGTCCACGATCTCCATGTCTGGGAGGTGACATCCGGGTTCGTCGCCCTGTCCGCCCACGTCACGGTTTCCCAGGAGGTGGATTGCCACCAGGCGCGCCTCAGCATGGCGAAGCTGCTCGAGGAGCGCTACGACATCGAGCACTCGACACTTCAGGTTAACCACGCGGCCCGCGACGGCCTGCTCACGCTCGAGCCGCCGACGACGAGCACCTGAACCTGCGTGCCCGCGCTTCGCGGGCAATAGTGTGGACCCGGAACATGGCCGCACCATCGAGCAGGAGCAGCTCCCAGCGCGCCCCCGCCGCCGCTGGGCGGGCGTCGCGCTGGGCGGGACCGGTCCCCGCCCTGCTCGCCGCATTCGCCCTGCTCGCCGCGTTGGCACTCGCCGCCCCCGCGGGGGCGGCGACCTTCACAGTTGACACCCTCGACGACTCGGGCGATGGATCGCTTCGCAGCGCGATCGATGATGCGAACGCGACGCCCGAGGAGGACCGGATCGTCTTCGAGGAGGACATGGACGAGACGCTCAAGCTCGAGAGCCCCTTGCCGACGATCACCTCGCCGGTCTCGGTCCGAGGGCCGGGCCCCTCGAAGCTCACGCTATCCGGCGACGACAGCACAGGAATCCTGACCATCTCGCTACCCACGATCGGCCAGGTCCGGGTCTCGGAGCTATCGATGCGCGGTGGACTCGCCGCGGACGGTGGAGCGATCAGCAGCTTCGGATCCGATCTCGTCCTCCATCACACCGTGATCTCCGAGAACGAGGCGACCAACAGCGGCGGCGCCATCAGCGTCTCCGAGGGGAGCCTCACCCTGCGCAACGCACTCCTCCGCGACAACTCGGCGGCGTACTCGGGCGGGGCGGTGCACCTCTACAACGCCGGAATGACGATGGTGCACTCGGAAATCGCCTCGAGCACCGCCGGAGGTAGCGGGGGCGGGATCGGAGTTGCGAACCCCATCGGGCCGCTCGCCATCGAGCGCTCCCAGGTGCTCGAGAACGGGGCGGCGGGCAACGGCGGCGGCATCTCGGTGACGGGAGGGCCGACCCAGCCGCTGACGATCGCTCGATCAGGGGTGATCGGAAGCGACGTCGCCGGCGACGGCGGAGGAGTTTCCACCGTCGGCAGCCTGCAGCCGGTGATGATCCACGTCAAGGTCGAGGACAACACCTCGAGTGGCCGGGGACCCGACGTCTTCCCGCCGATGCTCGACCCGGCCCAGACGGCGCCGCCGGCCCCGCAGACAAAGGCCGCCGCAAAGGAGGGGGACGGCAAGAAGACGAACCCGGGCTCGCTCCCCCCGGCGACGGTCGAGGGCCCGCCTGTGGCGAGCTCCCCCTCGCCGGCGACGCTGCTCGGCGGGGTCGCGTTCGCCCCTCCCGATGCACCGACCCGGGTCAAGGCCGTCATCGACGCGGCCAACTTCATCTCCCGGACCCCGTACGTCTTCGGGGGCGGTCACGCTTCCTTCTACTCGCGGGGATACGACTGCTCGGGCGCTGTCAGTTTTGCGCTGTTCGGGGGCGGCTTCCTCGGCGCTCCTCTCGCTTCCGGAGCCTTCGAGAGGTGGGGCGAGCCCGGGCCCGGCAAGTGGATCACCGTCTACGCCAACCCGGGCCACGCGTTCGCCGTCGTCGCCGACCGGCGCTGGGACACATCCGGGGACGCACGCGGGTCCGGGCCACGCTGGCATCTCGAGACCGCGAGCGCCGCCGGCTATGTCGCCCGGCATCCGGCGGGTTACTGAGCGGCGGCGCCCGACCTCAGCTGTAGCGGTCCCAGGCCTTCAGGGAGGGGGTGGGGTTGAGGAAGTGGCCTCCCTCGTACCAACCGGGGGAGCTCCACATCTCGAAGTGGAGGTGGCACGTTGTCGCGTCGCCCGTCTGGCCGACGCGGCCGATCAGCTGGCCGGTGTGCACGACGGACCCCACCTTGAGCGGAGAGCGCGCGACGAGGTGCATATAGGCGAAGTCCTGCCCGGTTCCCGCACCGTCGATGACGATGTAGTTGCCGGCGGCGCCCTGGTAGGAGTTGTACTGAACCCGGCCGCCGCGAGCCGCCACCAGTGGGAGCCCGCAGGCCGATAGAACGTCCTGACCCTGGTGGGTGTGGCCGGCGCGCGGGGCGCCGATCCCGTCGCCGTAGGTGTGGGGGCCGCGCAGGGGGAAGATGTACCCGTAGAGGCGGAATGTCAGCCCGCCGGCATCGCGGCGCGAGCCGACCCTCGCCCGCTGCCCGCTCTGGGCGCCGACACGGAAGGAGTAGGCGCCGCCCGGCGCCGTCTTGCCTCCGGAGTCCTTGCCGTTCCAGCGGATCGATTGGGTGGAGTTCCTCGGCACGTCGTTGCGAAAGAAGCTGCGAACGATGCTGCCCTTGCGGTTGACGACGTCGATGCGTAGGTCGTTCAGCTTTTGGCTCGAGCCGATGATGTAGTCGAGCTTGGGCGGCCGGACCCCGAAGTAGTAGGCCTTCTTCGGTGTCGTCTGCGCGGCGGTCAGCTTCAGCAGCCCGGACGTCCCGAGCTCTGAGACCGGGTGGATCTCGATGTTCTCGGTCGAGAGCCGCGAGCGGTTTCCGTAGGCGTCACGAACGAGGACGCGGCCGGTGGTCGCACCCCTCGGGACCTTGGCGGTCGCGATGGTGGAGGTCGGGCTCTTGACCGGGGCGATGACATGCCCGCTCTTCGCCTTGAAGGCCATGGCGCTCACGGAACCGAGGTTGGCTCCGCTGACCTGGATGACAGATCCGGGTGTGGCGGCGCGCAGGCCGATGCAATCGCTGATGCAGATGGCGTCTCGGATCGTGGGTGCGGTCGGGGCGGCGGCTCCGCCCCCGGTGGGAGCGGCAGCGCCGAGCGCGGCCGCCGAGAAGCAGAGCGCGCCGAGGATGGCGATGAGGGCCGTCGCGGCCGCGGTTCTCGATTTCGAGCCCGGCCTGCACCGGGCGAAGTTATTGCGAGCCAACCGTTCCTCTTTCCGTTGCCTGCGGAGTTAGCTGTCGGGCTCGCGCTGAAAGAGCTTGCGCTACCGGCTGCTTCGCCGGATTCGCCCCCGGGACCTTCGAGCGGTCCCCTTGGTTCCTCCGCTCCCCCCGGTCGGATCCGGCGGGATTCGGCACCTGATTTCGCGAGAGTATACGAGTTTCACTGGTCGCTGGCTCAAACTTCGCTCACATTTTCCTAAAACTTTGCGGGTTGCTCGCCGGCGACCCGCAGGGCCATTCAGTAGAGAAGGCGCTGAACCCGGAACCAGATGCCGAAGGGGAAGGCGATGAAGAGGACGGCAGCGGCGACGCAGACCAGGGCGAAGTTTCGCATCCCGAGCCGGCCGTCCTCGTTGAACCGATAGGCCATGAAGCCGTCGAGCAGGAGCGCGATGGGGCACCCGTATCTCGGACCCGTATCTCGGTTGGCGCGTTCGCGCCGCGACCTGCGCGAGGTCGGCGCCGCAGATCGCGCAGCCGGCCGCGGGCTGGGCTACGAGCCCGCCGCATCGCGGGCATTTGCTGATCGCTCGGGCCATGTCTGCGACCCTAGGGGAAGTCCGTCCGACCGTTGCGGCGCTCGGTCCCTATCATTCCGTGGCCGCGACGGGGCGGTCCCATATCCCGCCGCGGCTTCTCCATGACCAAGACCTACGTAGCCACACCCGCCGACCGCCAGCGCGACTGGTATGTCGTCGACGCCGAGGGCAAGACCCTGGGCAGGTTGGCGACCCGCATCGCCGACGCCCTGCGCGGCAAGCGCAAGCCCGAGTACACGCCTCACTGCGATACCGGTGACTTCGTCGTCGTCGTCAACGCCGAGAAGATCCGCGTGACGGGCGACAAGCTGAACTCGAAGGTCTACTACCGCCACAGCGGCTATCCGGGTGGCATCAAGTCCCGCACGCTCGGCGAGATGCTCGAGCGGCGCCCCGAGGAGGTCATCCGCAAGGCGGTCAAGGGAATGCTTCCCCGCAACCGCCTGGCGAGTCGCCAGATCACCAAGCTCAAGGTCTACGCAGGCCCCGAGCATCCGCACCAGGCCCAGCAGCCGCAGACAATGAAGATCGAGGATTGATGGCAGACGAAGAGACAAAGGGCGAGGAAACCGAGCAGCCGGCCGACGCCGAGCAGCCTGAGGAGGCGCCCGCCGAGGAGCCTCCGGCCGAGGAAGCGCCCGCCGAGGAGCCCCCGGCCGAAGAAGCGCCCGCCGAGGAGCCCCCGGCCGAAGAAGCGCCCGCCGAGGAGCCCGCAGCGGAGGAAGCCCCCGCGGTCGAGGAGGCCTCGGCAGAGGAGGCCGTAGCCGAAGAGCCGGCAGCCGAGGAGCCCGCAGCCGCAGAGGAGCCCGAGCCGGATGGGCCCGCGGCCGAAGAGCCAGCAGTCAAGCGAACCGACCTCGCGCCGGGTGCCGATCTGGAGCCGATCGCGATCGAGCCCGAGGCACGGCTGAGCGCCGAGGAGAAAGCCCGGCTGGAGGCCGAGGCAGAAGAACGTGAGCAGCGCGAGGCGGTCCTCCCCGATGGCGACGAGGACGAGCTGATCGCGACCTCCCGCACGCCCGCCGAGATGGAGAAGGGCGCCCGCTACCTCGCCACCGGCAAGCGCAAGCGCTCGATCGCTCGCGTCACCCTGATGCCCGGCGACGGCAAATTCGTCATCAATGACCGTGAGATCAAGGAGTTCTTCCCGCGGCCCCTGCACCAGACGATGGCCCGCCAGCCGCTCTCCGTGGCCGGTTACGAGGAGACGGTCGACGTCAGGGTCCGCGTCCACGGCGGCGGGATCAGCGGCCAGGCCGGAGCAGTGCGCCACGGGATCGCCCGCGCGCTGACCGAGATCGACCCTGAGCTCCGCGGCGAGCTGAAGCGCCGGGGATTCCTGACTCGTGACGCCAGGGTCAAGGAGCGGCGCAAGGCCGGTCTGAAGAAGGCCCGCAAAAAGCCGCAGTTCTCGAAGCGCTGAGCCCGGAGGGCGTGGCACCGGAACGCAGGCTCTTCGGCACCGACGGCGTCCGCGGGCCCGTCGGCGATGTCATAACGCCGGAGTTGGCGACGTCCCTTGGACGTGCGGCCGTCGGGGCTCTCGACGTCGACCGTCCTCAGGTCCTGATCGTCCGCGACACGCGGGAGTCCGGCCCGATGCTCGAATCGGCGTTGGCAGCCGGGGTCGCCGCAGCAGGGGGCGACGCGATCATCGCCGGTGTCCTTCCGACGCCCGGCGCGGCGATTCTCGTGCGCCGCCACGGCCTCGACCTCGCCGCGATCGTCTCCGCCTCCCACAACCCGTTCGCCGACAACGGCATCAAGTTCTTCTCTGGAGCGGGCCGCAAGCTGGATGACGAGACGGAAGCCGGCATCGAAGCCGAGCTCGACTGGCCGGCCGATCCCTCCCGCTCCAGTGGAGACGTTCGCGAGTTGCGAGGCGCCACCGAGGATTACGTCCGGGCCCTCGAGACCTCGTTCGGCCTCGACCTGTCCGGTAAGCCCATCGTCCTCGATTGCGCCAACGGGGCAACCCACCGGGCGGCTCCGGAGATCTTCAGGCGACTTGGCGCCGAGGTCGAGGTCATCGCCGCGGAGCCCGATGGGCGCAACATCAACGAGGGCTGCGGCTCGACCCACGTCGACGCGCTGGCCGCCCATGTGGCAGAGGCCGGCGCCGAGATCGGCTTCGCCTTCGACGGGGACGGCGACCGCGTCCTCGCAGCCGACTCCGAGGGCCGCGTCCACGACGGCGACGACCTGATCGCCCTCGTCGCCTCACACCTGTCCGGCCGGGGCGAGCTCGACGGCGGGGTTGTCGTGACCGTCATGACGAACTTCGGCTTCCACCAGGCGATGGGGCAAGCGGGCATCGAGGTCGCGACGACCCGGGTCGGCGACCGCCATGTGCTCGAGGAGCTCGCGCGCCGCAACTGGCGCCTCGGAGGCGAGCAGTCCGGCCACATCATCGACACGGGATTCGCGGAGACCGGCGACGGCATCGCCTCGGCGCTCCTCGTGATGAAGGCCCTGGGTGACCGCAAGCTCGCGGATGCCGTCCCATTCGAGAAGCTCCCCCAGGTCCTCGTGAACGTGAAGGTTGCCGACCGGGGGGCGATCTCCACGGCCACGGCGCTATGGGAGGCCGCAGACGCGGAGAACAACGCCCTCGAGGGGCGCGGCCGCGTCCTGATCCGGCCATCCGGCACCGAGCCCCTGGTCCGGGTGATGGTCGAGGCGCCGACCGCCGAGGAGGCAGACGACGTCTGCACCCGCCTGGTCGACCTCGTGAAGTCCGAGCTCGCCTGAATCAGACGCCGCTCCTCCGGGCCCAGGGTCGTCCGCACGCCCGCGCTCGCTGCGGGATTCGCTGCGCCGGGACGCCGTCAATCCCGCAACGACCTGTCCTGACCGGTCAAACGCGGCGGGTTGTGAGCGGAGATCGGGTGTGCCCGCGAGCAAGACTGTGCTTGCGGAGCGGGTATGCCCGATTCCCGTGCAGGTCCGATGGAACTTGATCCACGCTCTACCCTTGAGCGCTTATGTGCGGAATCGTCGGATACGTCGGGCAGCGACCCTGTCGGGACCTGCTGCTGGCCGGGCTGAAGAAGCTCGAGTACCGCGGCTACGACTCCGCGGGAATCTCGGTGATCGCCGGCGACAGGGTCGACAGCGTGCGCGCGGTCGGGAACCTGGCCAATCTCGAGTCTGCGATCGAGGCTCATGTGAGCACCGGGAGCGGGGTGGCCGTCGCCGACCCTCCGGCCACAACCGGTATCGCCCACACCCGCTGGGCCACCCATGGACGCGTCACCGAGGCCAATGCCCACCCGCACTCAGACGACTCGAGGAAGGTGCGCATCGTTCTCAACGGCATCGTCGAGAACCACGCCCGGCTGCGGACCGAGCTTCAGGCCGACGGTCACGAGTTCACGTCCGAGACGGACGCGGAGGTCGTCGCTCACCTGATCGAGCGCCACTACGACGGTGACCTGACCGCTGCCGTGCGTGCCACATTCGCCGACCTCCGCGGCCACTACGCCTTCGTCGCGCTCCATGCCGATGAGCCCGGCCGGATCGTTGGCGCGCGCAAGGAGTGCCCGCTGATCGTCGGTGTCGGTGAGGACGAGGCCTTCCTCGCCTCCGCAATCCCCGCCTTCATGGCCGAGACGCGCCGGGTCATGGCCGTGGAGAACGGCGAGATCGTGACGCTTGACGCTGAGGGAGTGACGATCACGGAGGCCGACGGGACACCAGTCGAGCGTGAGGTCGAGACCGTCACCTGGGACGAGGACATCGCCGAGAAGGGCGGCTACGAGAGCTTCATGATGAAGGAGATCCACGAGCAGCCCGAGGCGGTCGCGGAGACGATCGGCGACCGGCTTCCGACCGACGACGGAGTCGACCTCTCCGACACCGGGCTCTCCGACGAATATCTGCGTGATATCGAGCGGATCACCGTCGTCGCCTGCGGCACTTCGTACCACGCGGGCCTCGTCGGGCGCTACGCGATCGAGGAGTGGGCCCGCGTCCCCGTCGAGATGGACGTCGCCTCCGAGTACCGCTACCGCCACCCGGTCATCCGCGAGGGCGAGCTCGTCATTGGGATCACGCAGTCGGGCGAAACCGCGGACACGCTGGCGGCGATGCGCCTGGCCCGCGAGGGCGGGGCCAAGGTCCTCGCGGTCACGAACATCATGGGCAGTCAGGCCACCCGTGACGCAGATGCCGTCCTCTACACGCGGGCCGGCCTCGAGATCGGCGTCGCCGCCACCAAGACCTTCGTCTCGCAGGTGGCCGCTTTCTACCTGCTCGCGCTGCGCCTGGCCCAGCTTCGCGGAGCGCTGCCACCGGAGCGGATCACCGAACTGGTTGCCGAGGTCCGCAGCCTCCCGGAGAAGATCGAGACGACCATTGATTCCTGCTCTGACCAGGTCGCCGAGATCGCAAAGGACTTCCACACGCAGGGCTTCTTCCTCTACCTCGGCCGCCATATCGGCCTGCCGGTCTGCCTCGAGGGAGCGCTGAAGCTGAAGGAGATCTCCTACATCCCGACCGACGCCTACGCCGCCGGTGAGATGAAGCATGGCCCGATTGCGCTGCTCGACGAGTCGACCCCGGTCGTTGCCGTCGCGACCGAGAGCCCCGTGCTCGAGAAACTGCTCTCGAACGTCGAGGAGGTTCGCGCCCGCGGCGCCCACGTGATCGCGATCGCAACCGAGGGCGAGACGCGTGTCTCCGCGGTCGCCGACTACACCGTCGACATCCCCGTGACGGACTGGCTCCTGCAGCCGATCCTGGCCATCATCCCGTTGCAGCTACTGGCCTACTACGTGGCTCGTCTCAACGATCTGAATGTCGACCAGCCGCGCAATCTCGCGAAGACGGTCACGGTCGAGTGATCGATGCTTCAAAAAGTCTGATACGTCGCTACCATGCCGCGCCTATGAACTCACGCGCTCGTCTTTCAGCTGTCCTGTCAACCGTCACAGCAGTCGCAGTTCTTGCGTTCGCGGGGTGCGGAGGCGGAGGCGACGGTGGTGGGACCGCTGCCGACCCGGCTGCTGCGGCCCCCGCGGGGAGCCCGCTCTTCGTCGAAGGGTCGATCCGGCCGTCGGGTGACGAGAAAACGGCCATCGAGGACCTGGTCAATAAGGCCACGAACGGCCAGGTGGACGCGGGCGCGGAGATCGTCAAGGCGATCGATCAGGGGTTCGCCGATGATCCCGACACCAAGGGCCTCACCTATGAGGACGACATCGCGCCGTGGCTCGGCGAGAAGGCAGGCGTCGCGTTCCAGAAGTACGACGGCCAGAACTTCACGGGCGTGACCATCGCGGTCCAGGTCACCGACGAGGGCGCCGCGCAGGACTTCATCAACAAGCTCAAGGACTCCTCCAAGGAGAAGATCACCGAGGATTCCTACAAGGGGTTCGACTTCTCCACGACAAGCGGCAATCCGGCCACCGGCAATGACCCGGCGTCGATCGGCATCGTCGACAACTTCCTCGTCCTCGGCGAGAAGCCCGAAGATTTCAAGGCGGTTGTCGACACGCTCGAGGGCGGCAAGTCCCTCGAGTCTGACAAGGACTACAAGGACACGGTCGCGACGACCCCCGATGGCAGCGTTTTCGACATCTATGCGAACGTCGGTGCCCTGATCAAGCAATCCGGGCAGGCGGTCGACCAGCAGGTGCTCGACTTCTACAACGCGATCGGCACCGATTTCTCGAACTCGGTTGCCGTCGCAAGCGTGGTTCCGAAGTCCGACTCACTCGAGCTTGATGTCTCGACCGATGCCGGCACGAGCTATGGCGGCGGAGACGCATCGAAGCTGATCGGCTCGTTCCCCGATGACTCGATCGCCGCCCTCGGTGTCGCAGATGTCGGCAAGCAGATCGAAAAGGTGCTCGACGGCGTCAACGCGGTCGGCTTCCCGCCCGAGGTCCCGAAGGGCGCGCTCTACTCGACCTTCAAGAAGGCCGGTGTGGACATCAAGGGCATCACCTCCAAGATCGGCGACGTCGGCGTGTTCGTCAACGGCTCCGACATCGCGAACATCGGTGGGGTCCTCGTGGCGACGACCGACTCCGAGAAGACCGCCTCTGAGTCGGTCAAGGACTTCACCCTGCTCCTGAAGCGCGGGGGCACTCCGGGGTTCACGGTCCTGAAGGGCCAGAACGGCTTCCAGATCGTCAGCTCCCAGCTTCCCAAGCCGCTCGTCGTCATTTCCTCGGGCGACCGGATCGCTGCCGGGCTCGGCCTCGCCGAGACCCTCCAGGCGGCATCCGGCAAGAGCCCGGGGGGGACGCTGGCTGACAATCCTGTTTTCACGGAGGCGAAGAGCGCCCTCGGAAGCGCGCACCTCGCGGGGTTCGTCAATCCGAAGCCGCTGATCGCGCTGGCCCAGCTCTCCAGTGACCCGAATCTCGAGCAGGCCCTGCCGTATCTGCAGAACCTCGCCTATGTGGCGTTCGGCAACGGCACCTCCGGTGACTTCGCCACGACGAAGTTCATCCTGGCGCTGAGCAAATAGGGGGAATCGGTGGCCGGCGTCGGCGTTGACCTGCTCGAGATCGCAAGGCTCGAGCGGGCGCTGGCGCGGCACCCGCGGCTGGCAGTGCGGGTGTTCTCTGAGGGGGAGCTCGCCTACGCCGGAGCCAGGCGCCGGCCGGGGCGCCACCTCGCCGCGCGCTTTGCCGCAAAGGAGGCGGTGGTCAAGGCCCTCGGCCTGCGGGGCGCTCTCGGGCTCGGCGAGGTGGAGGTCGAGGCGGGCGAGCCGCCCACGGTGCGCCTCAGCGGTCGCGCGGCTCGTGCGGCCGAGCGCGCGGGCGTCCGAGTCCACGTTTCGCTGACCCACTCGCGCGAAACCGCAGCCGCAGTCGCCGTCACGGAGCGCCGCTGATCGTGGAGCCATGGCTCCACCCGCTCCTCGACGCGGAGGGCATGCGGAAGGTTGACGGGTGGGCGATCGAGGAACGGGGCATCCCGTCGCTGGAGCTGATGGAGACGGCCGGAGCCGCAGTTGCGACCGCCGTCGGCGAAGCGGCGGGGGAGGGCCCGATACGGGTCGTCTGCGGGAAGGGGAACAACGGGGGCGATGGGCTCGTTGCCGCACGCCACCTCGAGCAGACCGGCTACTCGGTCGATGTCCTGCTGCTCTGGCCCGCGGATGAGCTCTCCGAGGATTCCGTGGCGAACCTCGAGCGACTGACCGGCTCGCCCCAGGAGGTCGCCGGCGCCGGCCTGGGCGCATGTCTTGTGGGCTCCGGGGCCGTCGTCGACGCGATCTTCGGAACCGGCTTCTCAGGCGCTCCCCGGGCTCCCGCCCTCGGCGCCATCGACGCAGTGAATGATTGCGGTGCCCCGGTGATCGCCTGCGACATCGCCTCCGGCGTCGACGCTTCCAGCGGCGAGACCGAGGGCTCCGCCGTGGAGGCGGCTCTGACCGTCACGTTCCACTCGGCGAAGCTCGGCCACCTCATCTCGCCCGGCAAGGAGCACACCGGCGAGCTCCGCGTCGCTCCGATCGGTAGTCCGGGGGGAGGCCCAGCCGACCCGGCCGCCGGAGTGATCGATGCCGAGGTTCTACGCCTGGTGCCGGCCCGGGGCGCCGGTTCGACCAAGTTCAGCTCGGGCCAGGTCGTCATCGCTGGAGGCTCGCGGGGGCTCACCGGAGCGGTTTGCATGTCGGCCGAGGCGGCGATCCGCTCGGGCGCCGGCTACGCGACGGTCGCCGTCCCCTCGGATCTCGAGTCGATCTTCGAAGTCAAGCTGACCGAGGTGATGTCGAAGGGATGCGGAGGCGCCGACGGACGGCTCGACGAAACTTCGCTCGACGCGGTCCTGGCCGCTTACGAGGGTGCCGCAGCCGGGGTGCTGGGCCCGGGAATTGGTCGCGACGAGTCATCGCTGGCGCTCGTCCGCGAGGTCGCGGGGCAGGTTGAGGCCCCGCTCCTGATCGATGCCGACGGGCTCGGAGCGTTCAACGAGGACCTTGCGCGCCTCAGGGAGCGCAATCCTCCGACGGTCCTGACTCCGCACGCGGGCGAGCTCGGCCGGCTCCTGGGGCGCTCATCCGCCGATGTCGGTGAGCACCGGCTCGAGTGCGCCCGAGCTGCCGCGACCGAATCCGGCGCGATCGTCGTCCTCAAGGGCGACGACACGATCGTCACGGACGGCGAGCTGGTCGCAATCAACGCGGTGTCCGCCCCCGGTCTCGCCACCGCCGGCACAGGGGATGTCCTCTCCGGCATGACAGGGGCGCTGCTGGCCCGCGGCATAGAGCCATTTTGTGCGGCGTGCGCCGCCGTGATCGCCCACACCCGTGCCGGGCGCGAGGCGGCTCGCCTGGTGGGTGCCCCGGAGTCGGTCGTCGCGACCGACGTGATCGAGTCGATTCCCTCCGGGCTGCGGGTGCCGGCCCCGGAAACCAACTAACCTCGCGTTGCGCATGAGCACCGCCGCCGAGATCATGAACAACGTGCCCACCGTTTCGCCGTCCGACGACGCCCGCACGGCCATCGAGCTGCTGGCGAAGCAGGATCTCGCCGCGGTCCCGGTGACCGACGAAGATAACAAGGTCGTCGGGATCGTCAGCGAGTCCGACCTGATCCTCTCCGACGAGGAGTCCGACCTTCACCTGCCCCACATGCTCAACATCATGGGCGGGGTCGTGTTCGTCGGGTCGATGAAGGGCTTCGAGCACCGCCTCGACAAGGCTTTCGCGACGCTGGTCTCGGAGCTGATGACCGCGGGTCCGATCACGGTCGAGGGTGACGCAAGTGCCGCCGAAGTGGCGAAGCTGATCGCCGACCACCATCACAACCACCTCCCCGTCGTCGACGGCGACGGCAAGCTCCTCGGCCTCGTCACACGCGCCGACGCGCTCGCCGCACTCGTCAGCTCCTCGGGCTAGGCCCCAGGCCGTGGACCAGCGCGCCCTGGCTCGGGTGGACCTGGGCGCAGTCAGCCGCAACTGCCGGCAACTGGCCTCCCGGCTCTCGGAGGGCACGGAGCTCTGGGCCGTCGTCAAGGCCGATGGCTATGGGCATGGAGCGGAGGACAGTGCACGCGCCGCCCTCGAGGGAGGTGCTGCTCGCCTCTGCGTCGCGACGGCGGCCGAGGCCGCCACGATCCGCACGGCGCTCCCGCAGGTCCCGATCCTGACCATGGGAGCGCTGACGCCGCCGGAGATCGACATCGCCATCGCGGCCCGCTCGGACGTCAGCGTGTGGCGCGAGGCCTCACGCGAGCTCATCGCCGCCCGGGCGCGCGCCGCCGGCGCCAAGGCGAAGATGCACGTGAAGCTCGACAGCGGGATGGGCAGGCTGGGCAACTTCGACGCGGACGAGGTCCTGCGGCTGGCGAGGGCGTGCGCCGATGACCCGGACCTCGAGCTCGCCGGGGTCTGGACCCACTTCGCGACCGCCGACGAGCCTGGCGACGAGCTCTTTCCCGCGCAACTCGCCGCCTTCCGCGAGGTCGCCACCGCGGTCCGCTCGAAGCACCCCGGCGTGACGCTTCACGCGGCCAATAGCGCAGCGACGCTGCGCGAGCCCGATTCCCACTTCGATGCGGCCCGCTGCGGCGTGGCGGTCTACGGAATGGATCCGTTCGGCAGCGATCCGGCCGATCACGGGCTCGCGCCCGCCCTTGCTCTCTGCACCTATGTCGCGGACATCAAGCGCTTCGCGAAGGGCCAGAGCGCCGGTTACGGTCGCAGCTGGAGCGCCCCCGAGGACACCTGGGTCGGCGTCATGCCGTTGGGATACGGGGATGGCCTCCGCAGGGCCCTCTCGAATCGAGGGGAGGCCCTGATCGGAGGGCGTCGCTATCCGCTCGTCGGCACGATCTCGATGGACAACGCCACGGTCGACCTCGGCCCCGAGACCGACGTGACGCCCTGCGTCGAAGCCGTCCTGATCGGTTCGCAGGGCGATGAACGCATCCTCGCCGAGGAGCTCGCGGCGTCGATCGGGACCATCAACTACGAGGTCACGTGCGGGATCTCGCCCCGAGTCCCCCGGGAGCCGGCGTGAACGTCGCCGCGGCGGCTGAGAGCCTGCGCGGGGCACCGATTGCCGTGCTTGCGGCGGAGGCTCTCGACGAGCCAGATGCCGCCTGGATCGTCGGCGGGGCCGTGCGCGACGCCCTGCTCGGAGTCGAGATCGACGACCTCGACATCGCCATCGCCGCGGACCCGCGTGAAGCCGCGCTGGCGATGGCGCGCTTGGGTCAGGGCCACGCGTTCGAGCTCTCCGCGGAGTTCGCGACGTGGCGCGCCGCGAGGGAGGGCGAGTGGCAAATCGACCTGACGTCGCTGCGGGGGGGAAGCATCGAGGCCGACCTCGCCGGTCGCGACTTCACCATCGGCGCCGTTGCGGTGCCGCTGGCCGGAGGCGGCCCCCTCGATCCGCACTCGGGCGTTGCTGATCTGGACGCGCGAATCCTCCGGGTCGTCGGGCCCGAGAGCTTCTCCGAGGATCCGTTGCGCCTGCTCCGCGCCGCCCGGCTCGGGGCGGAGCTCGGTCTCCGGGTCGAGCCCGAGACCCTGGACCTGGCCAGGGCCGGCGCCGCACGCGCCGGCGACCCGGCCGGAGAACGCCAGCTCACCGAGCTGGGGCTGCTCCTGACCGGTCCGGACCCCCTGCGGGGCCTCGAGCTGCTCGACGAGTTCCGGATAACCCCGGTCGTCCTCCCCGAGGTCGAAGCGATGCGGGGCGTCGGTCAGAACCAGAACCACCATCTCGATGTCTTCGGCCACACCATCGCGGTGCTCGCCAGCTGGCTGGAGATCGAGGGTGACCTGGATGCCTATGTGGGTGACCGGGCCGGGGAGGTCCGCTCGCTGCTCGAGGAGCCGCTCGCCGACGGCCTCACTCGCGGCGGGGCACTCCGGTTCGCGGCGCTTCTGCATGACGCCGGCAAGCCCGCGACTCGCGTCGCCGGGGACGGCATCGTGACCTTCATGGGACACGATCGGGTCGGCGCGGAGATCGTCGAGTCCCTGTGCAGGCGGCTCCGCGCGAGCCGCCGCCTGTCCCGCCACCTGAGCGCTCTCACGCTGCATCACCTGCGACTCGGCTTCATGGTCCGCGAGCGCCCGTTGCCGCCGCGGCGCGTCCACAACTACCTGCGGGCGACAGAGCCGGTCTCGGTCGACGTGACGCTTCTGACCATCGCCGATCGCCTGTCGGCTCGGGGCGGCGGGCCGGTGGCCTCCGACGCGATGGTCGAGGCTCATCTGGAGGTGGCCCGCGAGATGGTCGGCGCCGGCCTCGATTTCCGCAGGGACGGCCCTCCGGCGCCCCTGCTTCGCGGCGACGAGCTCGCGGCCGAGCTTGGGATCGAGCCGGGTCCCGCCCTCGGGGAGTTGCTCGCGGAGCTCGAGGCCGCCCGGTACGCCGGTGAGATCCAGACCCGGGCCGAAGCGATCGACCACGTGCGTCACATAAGCTCCGCACCCTGATGGCCGAGGGCGAACACCGAGAGGAAGGCTGCCTCTTCTGCGCCATCGTCGCCGGCGACATCCCGGCAGAGATCATTGATTCGGACGAGCATACGGTCTCCTTCATGGACATCAATCCCGCGAACCCGGGACATGCCCTGGTGGTCCCGCGCCGCCACTCGAGGGATCTGCTGGCGACGTCCGAGGGGGATCTCGCAGCGACATTCGTCGCCGCTCAGCGTCTTGCCAAGCGCATGGAGGATGTCCTGGAGCCCGCCGGCTTCAACATCCTCAACTCGTGCCGGGCGGCCGCCTGGCAGACCGTCTTCCACCTGCACGTCCACGTGATCCCCCGGTTCGAGGACGACCCGTTGAAGCTGCCCTGGGTTCCGGGGCCCGGCAATGGCGACGAGATCGCCGCGATGGCCGAGCGCCTGCGCGCCGGCAAGGAGAGTCGATGAGAGAGAGCGGGCCGATCACCCTCGAGCGCGACGGGTCAGTGGCCGTAATCACCCTGGACAGCCCGCCGCTGAATCTGTTCAATCAGGCCGGCTTCGAGGCGTTGCCGAAGCTCGTCTCAGAGGTCGCCGCCTCGGATGCGCGCGCAATGGTGTGGCGCGGTGCCGGCGATGTCTTCTCCGGAGGGGTCGACGTCCACGAGTTCCAGAAGCTCGATGTCGACGGGGCCGCCGGGGTCTTCGCCTCGCTCGTATCCGCGGTGCGCGGCATCGAGGCCTTGGAGATCCCGACGCTCGCCCTGGCCAACGGCCTGTGCCTGACGGCGGCGCTCGAGGTGTCCCTGGGCTGCGACATGATCTGGGCCGCCGAGTCAGCCAATTTCGGTCTGGTCGAGGCGGTCATCGGTCTCACGCCCGGTGCGGGCGGCACGCAGCGGATTGCCGAGCGAGCGGGCCCGGGCCGCGCGCGGGAGTTCGTCATGACCCGCGGCCTCTACCCCGCCGCGAAGCTGGAGAGCTGGGGAGTCGTCAACCGGGTGGTCGCCGACGCCGACCTGATCGAGAAGGGCATGGCGTTCGCCCACAAGCTCGCCGACGGCCCCACCAAGGCCCACGCGGCGACGAAGCGGATCGTCCGCGGTTACCTGGAGGGGGGCGTGGACGAGGCGGACCGCATCACGCCCGAGGTCTCGGGAGGGTTGTTCGCGACCGATGACCTGCAGAAGGCCGTCGAGTCCTTCCTCACCGAGGGCCCAGGGAACGCCACCTTCGAGGGCCGCTGAGGTACCCTGTGCGGTCGCATGGGCAAAGAAGACAAGATCGAGATGGAGGGCGAGATCACCGAAGCCCTCCCGAACACGATGTTCCGGGTGACGCTCGACAACGACCATGAGGTCCTCGGGCACATCTCGGGAAAGATGCGGCGCCACTACATCCGTATCCTTCCCGGTGACCGCGTGAAGATCGAGCTCTCGCCGTACGACCTCGACAGGGGTCGCATCACCTACCGCTACAAGTAGCCGCGCGGCGCGCTCAGAGGTAGCTCGCCCCCGCCCGCGGGTCGGGGTCGACCAGCTCGGCGATCAGCGCCGACCAGGCGAAGTCGACAGCGCCCTGGCCGGTTCCGTCCCGGGGGTCGTAGTACTCGCGCAGGCCCTGGCTCGCCACCGCACCGGCTAGTCCCGAGGCGAGGTGCTCCGCCTCCTCGGTGTAGCCGAGGCGAACCAGGCCGAGCCAGACCATCCAGGCGGAGTTCATCCAGGTCGGGCCCCGCCAGTAACGGCGCAGGAGGCCGTGGCGGTCGCGCGGGGTGAACGTCAGCTCCGAGATCGCCACGGAGGGAGGCGCGACCGGGGTCCAGAACTCCCGCTCGTTCAGCAGATGCTCGGTGATGAGCCGTTGCCCGATCTCCTCCGGCAGGTCCGGGAGGGCGAGGGGAGCCAGGGAGGCCCAGGTGAGCGGGGCGGCCGGGCGGCCGGGACGGGCCTCGTCGCGGAAGGCTCCGGCATTCTCGTCCCAGAGGCGGTCGACCAGCGCCGGCGTGATCGAATCCCGGCCCATCGCCAGCACCGAGAGGCCCCAGAGCGTGTTGACGACCACTTCGCAGAGCAGCGGGCCGCCCGCGTCGAGGATCCGGCCCGCATCGAATCCCCGCCGCCGGTTGCGGCAGACGAGGAGTGGGAACCCGAGGCGGCCGTCGGCCCGCCTGCCCCAGACCGGGTCGAACTTCGGGGAGGCGTCGAGGCCGGACTCGTCGGGCTGGATGATCCAGAGGAGTCCGTCTCCGTCGAGGTCACGGTTCGCGCGGAGCCACTCGGCATGGGCCGCGAGGCGGGGTTCTGAGGCCGGTTCGCCGACCGCGATCTTCCATGCCCAGGCGAGCAGGGGCGGTTGGATCGTCTCGGTCTGGAAAGCGCTCCGGGAGAGCACGTTGTAAAAGGGGTAGCGGTCCCAGGTGACGCGGCGGTCCCAGAAGATCGTGTGGCCGATGAAACCGTCGGGGCGCTGGGCGGCGAGGAGGCTTTCGAGCTCCAGGCGCGGGCGCTCGGGGTCGAAGCGGCGCCAGACGATCGCCGCGAAGCACGAGTCCCAGTACCACTGCCATGGGTAACGGGTCGGGCTCGGGCGCGTGTAGGAGAAGTCGAGGGGGCCGGACCCGCTGTCGGTGCCGGCCATCCGGATTCCCTCCAGCCAGTTGCCTCGAAGTACCCTTTCGGCGGTTGCCAGCGAGGTGCTCTTGGCGTCGCCCACTCCTCCGCCTCAGACCGCGATTCGTCGCATTCCCCTCAGCGAGAGGCCGCCGAGGAGCGCCGTCAGGGCAATGAGTGCGAGCAGGGCGGGCCAGGTGTCGGCCCAGGTGATCCCGCCGAGAAAGCACTGGCGCGCGCCCTCGATGACCTGGGTGATCGGGTTGATGCGCGCCACCGTCTGCAGCCACGGCTGGAGCAGTGCGATCGGCGCGTAGGCGGTTGTGAAGAGCACCCCGACGAACGTGCCCGCCTGCATCAGGGGCGCAGCGGATTGAGTCTTGAACTTGAGCGCGAGCAGCGTCCCCCAGCAGGCGGCGACCGCGGCCATCCCCATTACCAGGATCACCACGAGCACGAGCCCGGCGGTCCCGGGCCAGGCGGCGCCGAGCGGAATCGCGATGCAGAGCAGGATCGTCGTCGGGACCAGCGCGCGGATGCTGGCCGAGGCGACCATTCCGCCGAGGATCGACAAGCGGGGGCTGGGGGAGGCCAGCAGGCGGTCGAACCAACCTCCCTCGATGTCTCGGGCGAGATTGACGCCCGTCGCAGCGCCTGTGAATCCCGCTCCCTGGAGGAGCGATACCGGGATCACGAAGCTGAGGTAGGAGTCCGAGTCGAACCCGCGCAGATCGGTCAGGTTTCCGAACACACCGTTGAGGCCGAGAAAGAAAATCGTGGGAGCGAGGACGCCCGGGATGGCGGCACCGGGGACCCGCAGCAGCTCGTTCTTGGATCGTTCGATCAGCGCGCTGATCACGGCGAAATCGGCACGGACGGGGAACCTCACGCTGCCCTCCTCATCCGCCGGTCCTCAGGCGGTGCTTCAGGGCCATCGCGCTCAAAACCAGACCGCCGAGCCCCACGGCGGCGAGCGCGGCGAGGCACTCGAGCATCTCCTTGGCGCTGAAGCCGGAGACGATCGGGTCGCGGATGCCCGCCACGATGAAGCTCAGCGGGTTGTATTCCGCGATCGTCTTGGCAGGCTCGACCATCAGCTCCTGGGGGAAGAAGGCGGAGGAGACGAAGAGGATCACCAGGACCAGCGGGAAGAAGCCCTGGACGACGCTGGCCTTCCCCGTCCTCAGCGCGATCGCGGCGCCGAGCCCCCCGAAGGCGATCGCCGCGAGGACGACGAGGGTCATCGCGACGAGGACCCCAAGTGCGCCCTCCTCGATGTGGGTGCCGAAGACCAGCGCGAGCGTGAAGAACCAGGCGCCTGTGACGACCCCGAGTGCCGCCACGCCTGCCAGGCGCCCGAGCACGATCGAGAAACGGGAGATCGGGGCGGCGAACAGCCGGTCGGTGAAGCCCATCTCGATGTCCACGGCAAACGCGATTCCACCGCTGTTGCCGGCGAGCATCAGCGATTGCGCCATGGCGCCGGCGATCGTGAACTGCAGAAAGCTCTGCACCGGTGGGAAGCCGGGAAGGTTGATCGCCGCTCCAGCGCCGCCGGTCTGCACCGCGAGCAGGAGCGTCGGAAAGATCAGGATCGGCGCGATCAGCTGTGGCCGGCGAAAGGTCTGCCGGGTGGACCTCATGCCGAGCGCGGCGATGACGCGGAGGTTGGCGCGGAGCCCGAGCGTCAAGCCGGCTCCGGTTCAGCTTCGCCCGTCGCGGGCTCCAGCGAGTGGCCGGTCTTGGCGACGAAGACGTCGTCGAGACTCGGCTGCACCAGCTCAAGGGACTCGACCGGTATTCCGGCGTCGTCCAGCGCGCGCACGACTCCGGCGACCTGGGTCGCTCCCATCGGAAGCTCCACGACGAGCTTGCCGTCGTGAGACGGAAGGGCCTTCCCGAACTCGTGGCAGACCTCCATCGCCGCCCGCTCCTTGTCGTCCACGGCCAGGGAGACCTCGAGGTGTGGGGGCCCGACCTCCGATTTGAGCGTCGCCGGCGTGTCCTCGGCGACGATCTCGCCGCCATCGATGATCGCCACCCGCGCGGCGAGCTGGTCGGCCTCCTCCAGGTACTGGGTGGTCAGGAACACGGTCGTGCCCTCGTCGTTCAGGTTGGAAACCTCGGCCCAGATCGCCTTG
>JBBSQE010000024.1:0-19858 GCA_038258095.1 Solirubrobacterales bacterium
CCTGCTGACCCTCGAGAGGGTGCGGATCTGTAAGCGCGACGGCGAGCTGATCGAGCGCCCCCACGCGCTACCTGCCAAAGACGAGCATGGCATGGACATCTGGCAGAAGCTGATGGTCTACACCTCGGAGGCTGCGAAGCACGGCAAGCACCCGATCCACTTCGAGCTGATCAAGCGCCTGCGCAAGACGGGCGCCACCGGCGCCACATCCCTTCGCGGCGTCTGGGGCTTTCACTGCGACCACGCCCCTCACGGCGACCGGGCGTTTCGCCTGCAGCGCCATGTTCCGATCGTCACGATCATCGTCGACGCGCCCGATCGGATCGCTGCCGCCTTCGACACCGTCGACGAGCTGACCTCCGAGCGGGGGCTGGTCACCAGCGAGATGGTGCCGGCGATGGCCGCGCTTGCCGAGCAGGAGCGAAGAGGAGGGCTCGGCCTCGCGCGCCATCGCTTCTGAGGAAGCAGGGGGCCGGGCGGGCACCGGCGGCTGTAGGGGTCACCGGACTCGGAGCGACACACAGCGGACACACGGAAAGGACTCCATGGACGACAAGCTTCCAGCTGGAACGCCGGCTCAGCCAAACAGGCAATTCTGGACTTCTTGCATCAGAGACGATCCCTGGCGACGGATACCTGGAGCCCACCGAGCGGGTCGCGACGTTCGACAACGACGGCACCCTCTGGATCGAGCAGCCTTCACCGGTGCAGCTTGACTTCATCTTCCGTGCTCTGGCGGCGGCGGCGCAGAGCGATGCCTCGCTCGCCGCCAGGCAGCCTTACAAGGCGATCCTGGAGCAAGACCACGACTTCTTCGCGGCGGTGAGCCGACACCAACCCGAAGCGATCATGGCCCTCGAGGAAGCGCTCGCACGAAACTGGCATGGGACGCTGCCGAGCGGGTTCGATGCGGAGGTTCTGCGGTATCTGGCCGCATCGAAGTCGGAGCACTTCGATGCGCCCTACACCGAGCCGAGCGAGAGGGCTGGACCCTGGTCGGTATGACAAGCGACTGGAAGGTGGTGTTCTGATGAGCGAGCGGCCGATCCGGCCTCGCTCGAGCTGCGCGGGTGCGCGCCAGGGTCGTGCCCAAGATCGGTTCAGGAAGCTCTCGACGAGCAGGGAATCGATTGCGTCGCGGTCAGGAACCCTCGCTTCCTCGCAGCCGTCGGTTGGAATGGCCGACCGGTCCAGCTACCCCATCATCCCGTTCGCCGTCGCAAGGTCAGCGCACCGAGGCCGAGCGCGGCGATCGTCGTCCCCACCACGACCAGCACGTCTGCGGCAAATGCCGCGCCCAGGGGCTCAGGGCTGGTCGCCTTCGCCAGCGCTTCGAAGGCGTAGGTGAGCGGAAGCATCCATGAGATCGCTTCCAGAAAGCCCGCCATCTGGTCGCGCGGGACGAAGAGGCCGCAGAGGATCAGCTGGGGGAAGATCAGCGCCGGCATGAATTGCACCGCCTGGAATTCGGTCCGGGCAAAAGCGCTGACGAAGAGGCCGAGCGCCATTCCGAGGAGCGCGTTGCCGATCGCGAGGAGCCCCACGAGCCAGGCGCCGTGGGCAGCGTGCAGGTCGAGGACGCCGAATCCGAGGACGACCACGACGATCGCCTGCAAGGTGGCAAGGAGGCCGAAGGCGATGCCATAGCCGGCGAGGATGTCGAGCTTGCTGAGGGGCAACGTCATCAGCCGCTCGAGCGTGCCGGTCGTGCGCTCGCGCAGCATTGAGATCGAGGTGATCAGGAACATGATGATGAAGGGGAAGAGGCCGCAGAGCGGGGCGCCGATCCCCTGGAAGACTTGCTTCTCTCCCTCGAAGATCCCGTAGAGGAGCAACAGAAGGAACGCCGGGACGACCAAGAGCAGGGCGATCGTCCGCGGGTCATGGCGAATCTGCCGCAGGACCCGAACGGCGGTCGCGCCGGTCACTCGCGCGCTCATCTGCCTTCGGCCCTCTCGATCTTCACCAGGAAGGCTTTGCCGAGTTCGCTCTCGCCGGTCTCCTCGCGCAGCCGGTCTGGGGTCAACTGGGCGAGCAGCCCCCCGTCGCGCATCAACAGGAGCTCGTCACACTCTCCCGCCTCGTCCATGACGTGGCTTGAGACCAGGAGCGTGGTGCCCGTCTCGGCGAGGACGTGGAAAGTCCGCCACAGCTCTGCGCGCAGGACGGGGTCGAGGCCGACGGTCGGCTCATCGAGGATCAGCACCGCGGGCTCCCCGAGAAGAGCGGAGGCGAGGGAGACGCGGGAGCGCTGTCCGCCCGAGAGCGAGCCGACGAGCCGATTCTCCATGCCGTCCAGGCCGACCGCCGAGGTGGTCTGCTCCACCTTCTCCGTCGATGTCCCGACGATCGCCGCGAAGTAACGGAGGTTCTCCTCGACGCTGAGGTCCCCGTACACCGAAGGCGCCTGGGTGACGTAGCCGACTCGGCTCCGAAGGCCCGGTGAACCCGCCTCGACGCCAAGCACCTCGACAGTGCCTCCAGCGACGATCTGCACGCCGACGATCGAGCGCATCAGCGTCGACTTCCCGCACCCGCTCGGCCCAAGCAGTCCCGTGACCGAGCCCGCCGCGACCTTGAGGGAGACGCCGTGGAGGATCTCGCGGCCACCTCGATCGACGACCAAGTCGCGAACCGAGATGGCGTGGCTCGCAGCGTTCGGCGCTTTCGGTGAGGCTGAATGAGAGGCCACGGGAAGAAGTCCTACCAGACCATTTCCAGGGTGGACCGATATTCGCTCGCAGGGGTATCTCGAGTGGAGATGGGCGGACTCGAACCGTCGACCTCCTGCACCACAAACCCCTGGGCCCGGCGTCGTAGACGCGCATAGGTGGGTGGCGGTGTCGGCGGTTGCCAAGCGACCCCGATGAATACGATCTGCATGTGCCGCATCGGGATCTCAAGGTCAACGACTACGTCGTCGCCCAGTCCCCGAACGCGCCGCTTCTCGTCGCCCTTGCCGCGGCACTCGCGTCCTTGTTCCTCGACGATGGAACGACCGCCGCCGACGTCGCTCGGTCCGTCTTCTACGTCGGCTTGACGGTCTGGGCCTACGAGGAGGCCACCAACGGCGTCAACTGCTTCCGCAAGGGCCTCGGGATCGCCGGGTTGCTGTTCGTCGTGGTCCGCCTTGCTCAGGGCTTCGGGTGACTGACTCCACTCAGTCGCCCGCAGACGACGACCAGATCCGTGATGCCGCCGGCCAGCAGAAGCCGTCGGCACCGTCGTTCAGCCTCGAGCGCGCGTATGCCGACCTGAGGTCGGATCCAATCGCTGTGGGGTAGACCCGCGAACCGGCGATCTCCTCGGGCGGCCCATGCGTCCGATCGGCTCCCGGGCGATGACTGCGGCGCGACCTTCGTCGGTGTCGCCGGTGAAGCGGCGCATCATCTCGGTGTCGATGATTCCGGGGCAGATGGCGTTGATGCGGATGTTCGAAGCGGCGTAGCCGAGCGCCGCCGACTTGGTCAGGCCGATGAGGCCGTGTTTGGTGGCGGCGTAGGCGGCCTGGCCCTTGAAGCCCTTGGAAACCCCAGGGGCCAGAGCCGAGAACCTGACCGACTCGAGTCGGCGTTCGCGCCGAACAGCCACCCTTCAGCGAAGCTCGTCGAGGGAGCCGACCTCTAGGTCGAACACCTCTTCTGGGGAACGCCGGCGACGGTATGGGGACACCGTGACCCGATGGGTGTCACCGCAGGGGCAGGGGACTTCGATCGGCCGCGTGTCGGAGGCCGGGTCGGTGTCGACCTTGAGGCGACGGAGCGTGCCCGTGGTCTTGCAGCCGAAGGAGATCACCCAGCCGAAGTCCTCGGGCTCGGCGGGTTTCTTGTAGCGGCGGGGCTGGGGCATTCGCCCATTCTCGCCGATCCGGCAGGGACCGGCTTTAGGATGCTCTGCGCGAAAAGCAGGTGCCCGAGCTCAGCTCCGATCCGTGTTCAAAGCGAGCGCCTTTGCATGTCCATTGGGCACCAGGGCGCGGAATCCCGCCGTGGCCTGGGGGAGGGGCCGGCGGTAGGAACCCCAGCAATTGCAGCGGTTCTCGAAAGTGGAGCTAGGCGGACTCGAACCGCCGACCTCCTGGGTGCGATCCAGGCGCTCTTCCAGCTGAGCTATAGCCCCGAAACGGCGTGACCTGCACGCCTGGCGGGAAGGATACGCAGTCCGGGGCGTTCGGTTCTCGGTGATGCCGGCCGGGATCGAGGGTGCATGAAGTCTTGTTGCGTCGCTCGTGAAGGGGCGCTCCCCGGGGTAGGGAGATGGACGAAGGCGGCGAAGCTCTGCTACTGCCTGAACATGTGAGCGAAAGCGCATAGTCTTATCGCGGACGGCAGAGGACCTATGGGAATCCTGGACGACGCCATCAAGGAACACCTGGAGCTGAAGCGCCAATCCGGCGCTGGCCCAGACGACCTGCAGAAACTCGAGAACGAGGCGTTCGGGCCCGTTGACGACTCCGACCTGGCGGATGAGCCGATCTCCGACGAGGCAGCGGAGGCCGCAACGCAGTTCATGAAGGTGGATGCCGGCGACCCGCCGGTGGCGCCCGAGGCCGACGCCTCCTCGCTGGCGCCCGAGACGGCCCCGGACCCGCCCGCAGGCGAGGAGCCGCCCGTGGCCGCTGAGCCGCCATCCGCGCCCGAGACCGCCGAGTCCCCCTTCGTTCAGGACGCGCCGATCGAGTCGTCTTCGCCGGAGCAGGACGCTCCTTCCGAGGCGGACGCGATGGAACACGAGATCATCTCCGCTCCCGAGTCCGGAGACACCGAGCCTCCCTTCGGGCCCGAGCCCGAGAGCAAGGGCCCGAACACCGAGGAGCGCCACGCGATCTCCGAGCACCCCACCGAGCTGTATGACGTCGCCGCGGAGATCTCCGCCGGCCAGGAGAGCCCTTCCGAGGAGGACCTCTACGACGCCGAGGCGTCCGATCCGCGCCTGGTTCCGCCCGAGCCGGTCGGGGAGTCCCTGGAGGTCTCCCAGCCCGACGCCGAGGACGGCTCCGACGCCGCCCCGGACTCGGAGGCCTCAGCGGACACCGATGACGAGCCGGGCGACATCGGCGCCGAGGCGGAGCTTGCGCTCGGTGAGGAGGAGGACGACGACTTCTTCAGCGATCAGTCCCTCTCCGACGAACTCGACCAGGCCCTCGACGCGCCGGACCTTTCGGCGCCCGAGGCTTCGCCCACTCCGCCCCCGGCGGACCCACCGCCGTCCGATCCGCCCACCGAGGCCTACGACCGCGAATCCGAGCCGGCGTCCGAACCTGAGCCCGAGTCAACCGACGACGAGCCGGACGCCGAAGTGGCCGCTCCTCCCGAGGCCGCCCCGGCGGTTGAGCCCGGCGATGCCGAGCCCGCGGAACCCGCGCCCGAGCCTGCCGATGAGCCCGCACCCGAGCCTGACCCGGAGCGCACGCCGCCAGCCGACCCCGGCCCCGAGGAGAGCGAGGGCGGCGGCAGCTTCTACAACGCCGACGAGGATGTGCTCGAGGAGACGCCCGACTTCCTCCAGGACACTCCCGAGCACGAACGACTCTGGTTCGAGCAGAAGCCGCCGAAGGACTTCGACTTCGACGATTGATCCGGCGGGGGCCGTTCTGTTCCATCGCGCCCTCCTATAGCGGGGCCTACCTGGATCAGTTCGGCTGCGCCCCGGAGAACAGAAAGCCCCGCTCTAGGCGAGGCTCCCTGTTGGCGTTCTTGCCTTCCCTGGCAAGGGGGAAGAGGCATTTCTGATACCGGCTATCGCCGATGCTGAGGTATCGGTGACCGTGCAACGGCCTTGAAACGGACTGATCCCACTAAGACGAATGTCCAGTCAGTCGACGTAGCCGCGGGTGCGGGACGCCTCGACGACCCGCTCGATGCCGACCAGGTACGCGGCCTCGCGCAGGTCGATCTGCTCGCTCTTGGCGCGCGCCGAGGTCTCGCGGTAGGCGCGGCGCATGATGGTGCCGAGCTTGTCGTTCACCTCGCGCTCCTCCCAGCGGAAGTGCTGGAGGTTCTGCACCCACTCGAAGTAGGAGACGACGACGCCCCCGGCATTCGCCATGACATCGGGAACGATGTAGACGTTGTTCTCGCGGAGGATGTCGTTGGCGGCCGGAGTGGTCGGGCTGTTCGCGCCCTCGATCAGCATCCGGCAGTTGATCCGGTCCGCGTTGCCTTCGTGAATCATCCCCCCGAGCGCCGCCGGGATCAGGACATCGCATTCGACCGCGACGAGATCTTCGGCCGGCATCTCCTCGAAACCCTCGAAGTCGGTGATGTGGCCGCCCCCGGCGATGAACTCGTGCAGGGCGTCGGGATCGATCCCCTCGTCGGAGCGGACCGCGCCGTTTGCATCGGAGACGGCGACCATCTTGGCGCCGAGCTGGTGCATGATGCGTGCGGCCCAGGAGCCGACGTTGCCGAACCCCTGGACGACGAAGGTCGTGTCGGCCGGGCTGAGGCCGATGTTGGGCGCCGCCTCTCGGAACATGTAGACGCAGCCCCGGCCGGTGGCCGCCTCCCGCCCAAGCGATCCCTCGAGCGCGATCGGCTTTCCTGTGCAGACGGCCGGCGTGTGGCCGTGAAGCTTTCCGTACTCGTCCATTAACCAGGCCATCGTCTGAGCGTTCGTACCGACATCGGGAGCGGGAATGTCGCGGGTGGGGCCGAGGACCTTGTCGATCTTGCTCATGAAGGAGCGGGTGATCGTCTGCAGCTCTGAGTTCTCGAGCTCGGCCGGGTTGCAGTTCACGCCGCCCTTGGCGCCGCCGAATGGCACACCGGCGACAGCCGTCTTCCAGGTCATCAGCGATGAGAGCGCGCGGACCTCGTCGATATCGACCTCGGGGTGGAAGCGGACACCGCCCTTGTAGGGGCCGCGGGCACCGTTGTGCTGGATGCGAAAGCCGGAGTAGACGTGGACCTTCCCGTCAGCCTGCTTGACCGGGATCTGGACGGTGACCTCGCGGTAGGGGGTCCAGAAGACCGTGCGCAGATCCTCGCGCAGGTCGAGGCGGTCACACGCCCGGTCGAAGTAGTGGCGGACGATGTCGAGGTTCGAGACCTCGGCCCGCTGTGCGGGCTTCGGGGCACCGCCTCCCGCGGCATCCGATTGCGCGGCCTGAACCGCCTCCGGCGACTCGTCGGTCTCCCCCCGCGCCCCGGTCGCGTCGGTCGTACTGGTCTCGGTCTCCATCCGGCTCCCTCGTTTGCTCTCTCGCCCTGGGCTGAGTGTCGCACAGGGTCGGGTATCCGGATGCGACTCGAAGTCGGGACGCAAGATTTCCACGTCGTCACGTTTGACACACATAGGTCAGATTCATCGGGCTACCTTCGAGTGGATGGCGCCGTTGAAAGCAATGGGAGACCTGGCCGAGCTGAAGGGTCGCGGCCGACCTCGCACCACGCGGCTGCCGGGATCCTTCCCATTCGGCGAGGACTCGGACTACGACCTCATAGCGGATCTGGACGGAGAGCTGCATCGGGTGCAGGTCAAGTAGGCGGAGTCGACCGAGGACGTGGTGACGGTCCGCAGCTGTTCCCACTCACTGACCGACGGGAAAGTTCGGAGGAGCAAGCGATACACAGCCGCGATGATCGACTGGATCGCGGTGTTCGACAAGTGAACAGGGAGCTGCCTCTACATACCTACGACTGAGCCGGGCGCGGGGAGGTCTGTCCTCCACTCGACTATCGCCGGCCCGGAACAATCAGAGAGTGGGAATTCGCTTCGCCGACTCTTACCCGAAGCTTTCCGACGCCGACACTGATGACGATGGAGCCAGCCGGATTCGAACCGGCGGCCTTCTGCGTGCAAGGCAGACGCTCTGCCAACTGAGCTATGGCCCCTCGTGCCGCATTGTAGAAGCCCCTGCCTTGGCATCGGTGCGCCCGTTCGCCAGGGATGCCGCCGCGCGTTAGGCCGCGTTAGGCGACCGGCGTGGCTTCCTGCCGAGCCGGCTGCCCGGCCCGCGTCCGGGCGCCGTGACCGGCACTCGACTCGTGCGCGCGCCACTCGGGCTTCGCCAACAGGAGCAGAGCGTCGCCGAGGCGGCGCTCGATGAAGCCCGCCTCCACGAACGAGAGGTAGAAGACCCATAGGCGCCTGAACTGCTCGTCGTATCCGTGGGGCTCGAGATCGGGATAGGCCTCGAGGAACCGCTCGCGCCAGGCTGCCAGGGTGGGCGGGTAGCTCGCGGTGATGTCCTTCATCCAGACCTGCCGCAAGTCGGTCATCTCGGCCACGCACTCGCTCATCACCTGCATCGACGGCAGGCAGCCGCCCGGGAAGATGTGCGTGTTGGCGAAGCTCTTCGCCGCCTTCTCGGCCTCGTAGAGCCCGTCGTCGATTGTGATCGCCTGCAGCAACATCGCTCCATCGGGGGCTGTCAGCGCGCTGCACTTGGCAAAGAACGTGTCGAAGTACTGCCAGCCGACCGCCTCGATCATCTCGATCGACACCAGCCGGTCATAGGTGCCGGTCAGGTCACGGTAGTCCTGCTCGATCACCGTCACGCGGTCGCTCAGGCCGGCGTCGGCGATGCGCTCTCGCGCCAGCGCAGCCTGCTCCTTGGAGATCGTGGTCGTCGTCACTCGGCAGCCGGTCGTGCGCGCCGCGTGGATCGCAAGTCCGCCCCAGCCGGTGCCGATCTCGAGCAGATGGTGCTCCGGCCGCAACCCGAGACGCGAACAGATGCGGTCCAGCCGGCTAATCTGTGCCTCCTCCAGGCTCTCGCCCTCGCGCTCATACACCGCGCACGAGTACATCATCGACTCGTCCAGGAAGGCACCGAACAGGTCGTTCCCGAGGTCGTAATGGGCGGAGATGTTCTCCCGCGCCCGCCCGCCGGTGTTGGCCGGCACGGCCTTCCGCACCCGGTCGAGCCACCCGCGCGGCTTCGCAACCGCTCCGCGCACGCCGTCGAGGCTCTGCAGCTCCCGCGCCGCGATCCTGATCAGCGAGACAAGGTCGTCGGTCTCCCACAGTCCGTCCACATAGCCCTCGCCCAGGCCCAGGCTGCCTCGCAGCGGACCCGACCAGGCTCGTGGATCGTTGATTGTCACGGTCGCGCGCAGGTCGGCGTCGGCGGGCCCGTAGGCACGCACCCGGCCGTCCTCAATGACCGTGACGCGGCCCTCGGTGATGCGGCGGAAAACGATCGAGACCGCGCCTCGAGAAAAGTTCATGGTGAGAGAAATCCCTTCGGCTTCCTGCCTTCCGGATGCTGTGCGTACTGCGCTCCCTTTCGCTTCAGCTTCAAGCTCTGCCGGTAGATCCCGGCGATCACCTTCAGCGACATCAGCGGGTACCGGGCGAGCATCTTCGATGTGTTCGCCCGCGTCAAGCTCAGCCGCTCGAGCGACAGCGTCGCGTCGAAGGCCTTCGGTCCGTCGGCCTCCCCCGGAGTGTCACCCGTCGGCCGGGACTCGATGTGGACGGCGAGCCGTTTGCCCGGCTCCGAGGTCCGCAGCCCGTAGCGGTGCGCCATCCCCATCAGGGGTGACACGTGCAGCACCTTCTCGAACTCGCCCGAGATGACGCCGCCACTTGCGCCGTCCTCCCGACCAAGCACATACGGATGGCGCTCGCCCCAGGGGATGTTCTTGACATCCGCGATGACGGCTTCGACCCGCTCGCCGACGCCGTCGAAGCAATAGTAGAAGCTGACCGGATTGAAGTGGTGGCCGAAGTGGCGCAGGCCGGTCAGCAGGCGCACCGGGCCCTCGGGCCTCGAACCAGTGGCCGCCTCCACCTCGTCCTTCGCGCACTCGGCCAGCGGCCTGTCCGCCGGCCCCATGAAGTCCGCTCGCTCGAACCGCGTGAGCGCCCGCCCTCGGGCCGACCATCCCGGGAACGGATCGAGGACGCCGGGAAGCTCGTCTAGGTCGAGGTAGGCCATGTAGAGGCGGTAGCTGAAGGAATGCTCGATCGGCTCGAAGCGGCGATGCCGCACGGTGCCCTCGTAGAGCGCCGACGCAGTCCCGCGGGGCGCGGGTGCATTCGGGACGCTCGGCGTCTCGGCCGGCGCCTCCAGCAGCGCCGATCCGCGGCTCACGCCGCCACCGCGATCCGCTCGCGCGGGCCGGCACACGCATCCAGTGCGCTCTTCACGCCGTCCTCGTGGAAGCCCCAGCCCCAGTAGGCGCCGGCGTAGCGCGTGCGGTTGACCCCGCTGATCTCCCACCGGCGCTCGCGCTCGCGAACGCCGTCAACCGTGAACATCGGGTGCGAGTAGTGAATCGTCTTCAGGACCTTGGCCGGATCGACCGCCCCGGAGCGGTTGAGCGTCACGAAGAAGTCGGTCGCCGAGTCCAGCCGCTGCAGGTTGTTCATCCAGTAAGTGACCGTGGATCGCTCCGCCGCCTCCTGGCCGAGGTGGTAGTTCCAGCTCGCCCAAGCCGCCCGCCGGCGGGGCATCAGCGAGGAGTCGGTGTGCAGGACCGCCTCGTTGGGCAGATAGGGGATCGAGCCGAGGATCTCCTGCTCGGCCTGCGAGGGGTCGGCCAGCATCTCGAGCGCCTGGTCGGAATGGGTGGCGATCACGACCTCGTCGAACGCCTCGGTCTCGCAACCGTCCGCCTCGATCAGAACCCGGTCGTCCAGGCGCTCTATCCGCCTCACCGGCGCCGACGGGCGGATGCGGTCGCCGAACTGCTCGGTTACGGACTCGACGTAGCGAACCGAGCCGCCGTCGACCGTCTTCCACTTCGGCCTGTCCCTCAGCGAATACATGCCGTGGTTGTCGAAGAACTCTGCCATGAAGCTCGCCGGGAAGCTCCACATCTGAGCCGGATCCGCCGACCAGACCGCCGAGACCTGGGGGACGATCAGCCGCTCGACGAACTGCTTCGAGAAGTTGTGCTCGTCGAGCCAGTCACCGAGGGAAGGCGACGACGTCCCCATGCCGATCAGCTCCTGCGCCTCGCGGTTGAAGCGGTGGAAGTCGGCCAGCATCCGCAGGAAAGAGGGGCTGATCAGGTGCGCGGGGCGTGCGAAGACGCCTCGAGGCGTGCCGGCGTACTCGAACTTGCCGAGGCCGTCGGCAACCGAGAAGCTCATGTGGGACGGCTTCGAGGTGACCTCGAGCTCCTCCAGGAGTCGCTCGAAGTTCGGGTAGTTGCGGTCGTTGAAGACGATGAACCCGGTGTCGACCCACTGAGTCTCGTCCGGACCGTCGACGCGGATCGTGTTCGTGTGGCCGCCGAGACGCGAATCCGCCTCGAAGAGGGTGATCTCGTGGTCGGGGTGAAGGACGTGTGCCGCGGTCAGCCCCGATATCCCGCTACCTACTATTGCGATCTTCACATCCGGTACTACGCAGAAAAGGCGGTACCGGTTGCCTGTCGTTTCTCGGCTGAAGGCCTTTCCGTATCGCCACGCGGGGAACCCTGCAGCCAACCGGGCCCAGGAATCCTTGCTGTAGCTTGTCAGCGACTTCGAGGCCCGGGGAACCCGGGCGGGGTGATGGTAGAGGATCAAATGGGAGCAGGCCGACACAAACGAGCATGTTTCGCATGCATGGTCATCGCCATCGCTGCGATGACGGCGCTCGTCACTCCCTCACTCGCTGCGGCCGGCTGTGGTGGCGTCGAAGCGAAGCAGCCGAAGCGAAGCGCGAATCCCGGCGGGGGTCCCCCGCTCGTGATCGGCGATTCCGTGATGGTGCTCGCCCTTTCGAATCTCGCCCACGCCGGGTACCTGGCCGATGCCCAGGGTTGTCGCCAGTTCGGCCAGGGCCTCGGCGTCGTCCGCAAGTACAAGCGCAAGGGTCGTCTGGGCCATCTCGTCGTGATCGGCCTCGGCGCCGACCTGACGATCAGCGCCAAGAACATCCGCACCGCGCTCCACCTGATCGGCCCCAAGCGCGTCCTCGGCCTCGTCGTCCCGCGTGAGCTCGGCGGCGGCACCAGCTCGGACGCTCGGCGCGTACGAGCCGCCTACAAGCGCTGGCCGAAGCGGATCGTCCTGCTCGACTGGGTCCGCTACGCGAAGGGCAACCACAAGTGGTTTCAGCCCGATGGTCTTCACCTGACCTACAGCGGTGCCGACGCGTACGCGAGGCTGATCGACAGGGCGCTCCCCTACGCGAACGCCGGGAAATCCCCGAACCACGCTCACTTCCCGCGGTAGCGGGGAGCTAGCCCTCCTCCGCCTTCGCGCCGGCTGCGAGCAGCTGCGGCACCTGATTCAGGGGATCGGGTGAGTGCAGTAGGACGACGCCGAGGTGGTTGCCTCCGCGGCGCTGGGTGATCACGTAGCAGCGCCCGGCCGCGTCGGTCAGGCCCGTCTTTACCCCGGTGATGCCGGGGGTGCCGTCGATCAGGAACGGGTTGATGTTGAAGAGGTCGAGGTGTCCGCCCTTGATCGGGAACGGGACTGAGATCCGGCGAGTCCCGACGATCCTGCCCAGCCAGGGGTCGGCGAGGTCGATCCGAGCCAGCGTCGCCAGGTCGAGAGGGCAGGAGTAGTTGTCCTTGTTGAGGAGGCCACTGGGGGTCGAGAAGTGCGAGCAGGTCAGCCCGAGTGCGCGGGCGCGGGCGTTCATCCGCCGGATGAACGCGTCCTGCCCCCCGGCGTCGTGCTGCGCGAGCGCGATTGCGGCGTCGTTCCCGGACACCAGCATCAGTCCCTCGAGCAGGTCGCCCAACGGAACCCTCTTTCCCTTCGGCAGGACGCCGATGCCCGATCCCGCGTACCCGACCGCCTCGGGAGTGACCAGGACCCGCTCCCTCGGGCGGTGTCGCTGGGCGATGATCAGCCCGGTCATCATTTTCGTGAGGCTGGCGATCGGGAGTCGCCGTTCTGGATGAAGCTGCCAGAGGACCCGTCCGCTGTCGACGTCGAAGAGCAGGCCGGCCCGGGGCGGATCCTTGAAATCGATCCGGACCGGCGTTGGCTCGATCGCAGCTCGCACGTGGAACGGGCTGGAGGGCGGCGCGTTGACCACCGGGCCGCCGGCGCCCACCTTTCCGGCGCCGAGGTCGACCTCCCTCGCGGCGGAGCCGTTTGCCGCCCCGTCATCGCGGGACGCAACGAAGGCGGTCGCGGTGGCGACGGTCGCGATGATCAGCACCGCGGCGAAGAGTATCCCCCGAATGCTCACAGCGGCGGGTTGCGGATGGCGCCGATCAGGCCGAGGAGGATCATCAGGTCGATTCCGAGGGCGATCACGCCGAGCACCACGGTCTGGATGTTGAACTGCGCCTCGAACGCGAAGACGACGGTCATCGCGGCGATGGCGGCGCAGAAGAGGATGCCCGCCGTGAGAATCGCTGTTCGCGTCTCGGCCCCCATCGAGCTCAGTAGGCCGGCGCGGCGTCGGGGTCGCGGATGCGGGAGGCGAGAAGCGCGGCGACCAGCGCGCCGAAGGCCAGACCCGCGAGCGGCGCCAGGTAGACGACCTGCGGGCCGAGGGTACCTGGGGTCGCAACCCCACCGATGCCCGGAAGGAGCTGGAAGCCGAGCCAGGCAATCGCGATCCATACGCCCAGGACCTCGACCGCGGTCATCATCAACGGAACCAGCACCAGAGCGACGATACGGGCTCGCGGGTAGAGGACGAGATGGGCGCCGAGGACCCCTCCCACGGCACCCGCCGCGCTGATCACCGGAACCGCTGAATCGGGGTCAAGCGCACTCTGCCCGTAGGCGGCCACTACGCCGGCGGCGACGTAGAAGGCCAGGAAGCCGGTCCGGCCCATTGCTGCCTCGACCCCGGGCCCGAAGATCCAAAGGAAGAGGGCACTGAAGATCAGAGCCCAGATGCCGCCGTGCATGAACATGCCGTAGAGGATCGAGAGCGGCCAGGGGGCCGGGTCGGCAGAGTCGGTCCCGGCCTCGTCGACCAGCGGGGTCGCCGTTGCCGATGCCGATTCCCCGCATTGGGATACCGGAGGTCCTCCGGGTGCCTCCGCGCCCAATCCGCACACCCCGCCGAAGTGGGTGAGCTGGAACGGCTTCGTACCCAAGTCCTCGGACTCCAGGTCACGCTCTGAGATCCCCTCGTACCGCCCGCCGGAATCCTTGTTCCCATCGAGCGTGAGCTGCCAGGCGAACACGAGCAGCATCGAAGCGATGAGGCCGAGGGTGACCACGCTCAGCCGCGAGCGCGGCACGTTGTCCTTGAAGGGAATCAGGGCCCAGCGAGCCTACCGTCGCAACGGGAGTCGCTGAGGGATCAGGGCGAAGTCGACTTCACCATCGACGACGTCGCGAGCTCATCTGCGTCGCAGTCGATCTCCTCGATCTGAGGCGGCTCGTAGGGGGTCTGGTCAGGGCTCATGGGGTTCTTTCGGGTGCGGGCCGACAAAGGCGGCTGGGCAGATTACTCCGGAACAGTTGAGAGAGGCGCCGTGGCGATGGCATCGCCGTCGCTTTGGATTTCGGGCCCCCCTGGTGAACCTGGGAGAGGACCGCCGCGGCTTGTTGCGCAGACGCAGTTAGCGGAAGTTCTGCTGCCGGCGCTCGGCGAGCTTCACCGAGTCGCGCCCCCGGCTCCGCTTGCCTCGAGGACGAGGCGGGCGCTCTCATCAGCGTGGTAGGAGCTGCGGACGAGCGGGCCGGATGCAACCGACTCGAAGCCCATCGCGTATGCCGCCTTCTCGAGTGCAGCGAACTCCTCCGGGTGCCAGTATCGGACGACCGGAAGATGGTTCTCGGTCGGGCGCAGGTACTGGCCCACGGTGAGGATCTGGACCTCGTGGTCGCGGAGGATCTGGAAGGTCTCGAGCATCTCGTCGAACTCCTCGCCCAGGCCGACCATCAGGCCCGACTTGGTCGCGACGGCGTTCCCGCCCATCTCCTTCGCGGTGCGCAGGACCCGGGCCGAGCGCAGGAACTGCGAGCCACGACGAGCCATCGGGTAGAGCCGGGGGACGGTCTCGACGTTGTGGTTGAAGACATCGGGCCGTTCGTGGATGACCTTCGCGAGCGGCATGTCCTGGCCCCGGAAGTCGGGCGTCAGGATCTCGACCCGGCAGCCCGGGGCCATCATCCGGATCGAGCGGATCACGCCGACGAAGGCGCCCGCTCCGCAGTCGGGGAGGTCGTCACGGTCGACCGACGTGACCACGGCGTGGGTGAGACCCATCTTCTTGACCTGGTTGGCGACGCGGAGCGGCTCCAGCGGGTCGTTCCAGGTCGGTTTGCCGGTCTGGACGTTGCAGAACCCGCAACGGCGGGTGCAGACGTCGCCGAGGATCATGAAGGTCGCGGTGCCGCGCTCCCAGCACTCGCCGACGTTGGGGCAGTTGGCTTCCTCGCAGACGGTGTGGAGGTTGTCCTCGGCTATCGCGGCCTTGAGCTTCCGGTAGGTCGGGCCACCCGGGGCGGGGACCTTCAACCACGGTGGCTTGCGCTTGCGAAACCCGACCGTCTCCTCGTCGGACGCCGCGATGCCTCCGGGCTTCGCGCGGGAGCGCGTGACGTGGATTCGCTCGGCGATCTCGCTCATCTTCGAACTACGGTAGCGCGCTCGCGGCGGCGCCCCGGGCGAGCGCCTCCAGGCCTCCGACGCGATCGTCGAGGTCGGCCGGCGAGACCGGTTCGGCGCTGCGCTCGTAGATCTCGGCGAAGCGGGCCGCGATGGCGTCCGCGAAGGCCGCGACCGGCTGCTCGCAGCCTCGCTCCCGGCTGATCGAGGTCATCCGGCAGCCATCGATCCCGCAGGGCACGATCCACTCGAACGGCTGCAGGTCGTTGCAGACGTTGACCGCGAGCCCGTGGGATGTCACACCCCGCCTCACATGGACGCCGATCGAGCCAATCTTGCGCACCTCGCCGCGAGCAACCGCATCGCCGAGCGCTTCCGCGTCCCCCTCCGGAGCGCTTCCTCCCGCAGTCCAGACCCCGGTCAGCCCGTCGATCACACCGGCGCCCACTCCGCTGTCGGCCAGCGCGGCGATCATCACCCGCTCCATGCGCCGGACGTACTCGTGGACATCGTCGCCGAAGGGCTTCAGGCTGACGACCGGGTAGGCGACGAGCTGCCCTATCCCGTGGTAGGTGGCCCGGCCGCCGCGGTCGGTCTCCCGCACCTGGATCCCCTGCATCTCATACCACGGGGCACCCATCGGTAGCTCGGCCGGGTCGCCCCGGCGTCCCTGGGTGTAGACGGAGAAATGCTCGAGGAGGAGGAGGACGTCGGGAATCTCACCGGCCTCGCGGGCGGAACCGAGCCGTAGCTGCGCGGCGGTCGCGTCGTCGTAGGTGACCTGACCGCACCGCACGACCCAGAGCGCGTCGCTCATCGTCTCCCACCGTGCTCGGCATCAGCCGCGACCGATCGCAGGAGCCCGGTCGTCACAAGGACGTGGCCGCGGGACCCTATGACCGCGGCCCGGTACGCCGACCCGGCCAAGCCGGGAAAGACGGCGCGCGTCTGCGCGGACACCCGGCTCCGCTCGCTCCCCTGCGGCTCGACGCGGAAGATCAGCTCGTAGCGCGAGAACCGGTGGCGGCCCGAGAGCGCCAGTTCGCGCGGCGGGTCGGAGGCAGTGACGCGGAAGCCCGGGATGGTGGAGCCTTCGGTGCCCCGCTCGCCGACGGCTTCGGTCTCCTCGCAGCCGAGGAGCTTTGACACGACACCGGTGGGCTTGTTCGAGAAGGACCCGGTGGCGACGCGGCGGAGTGACTCCCAGGTCTCCTCGGCACTTGCGTCGACGGTGCGCGAATGCTCGTCGATGAAGGGGAGCGCCGCCACCTCAGAGCGCCAGTGCGAGTGGCTCCTCGAGGAGCGTGCGTATCCGTGCCAGGAACTCGGCCCCGTCGGCTCCGTAGAGGATGCGGTGGTCGCAGGCGAGGTCGACCGACATCAGGTGTGCGGTGGTGACCTCGTCATCTCGCACGACCGGTTCCTCGGTGATCGCGCCGACGGCCAGGATCCCGGCCTGCGGCGAGTTGATCACAGCCTGGAAGCTGTCGATGCCGAACATGCCGAGGTTGGAGACCGTGAAGGTCCCGCCCGAGAGCTCGGGGGGCGTGACCGACCCGTCGCGCACACGCTGCGCGACGGCGCGCATTTCGTTCGCGATCTGGCGCAGGCCCTTGAGGTCGGCGTCGAAGATCGTCGGGACGACGAGTGCGTTCTGTGCCGCGACCGCGACGCCGACGTTCACCCGTGAGTAGAGCTCGAACCGGCCGTCCCGGTAGGCCCCGTTGGCCCGCGGAAACTCCCGCAGGGCGAGGGCGCACGCCTTCACGACCATGTCGTTGTAGGAGGGAACGACATCGCCGTCGGCGCTCGACGCCTTCAGCCGCGTCCGCGCCTCGACGGCGCGGCTCATGTCGACGTCGGCGGCGAGATGGAAATGCGGGGCGGTCGCCTTGGACTCGGCCATGCGCCGCGCGACGGTGGACTGCAGCTTGGTCAGGTCCTCATAGGAGACCGCACCCTTGGCGGTCTCCGGCGACCCGGCGCCCGCCGAGGGACCGGGAACAGAACCAGCAGCATGTACGGCCGGGGGACCGGCCGGAACGCGGGCGTCCGGGGCGGCGGCGCTGGCGGGAGCATTCTCCACGTCGGCCTTGATGATGCGGCCGCCAGGGCCGGAGCCAGAGAGCTGCGTGAGATCGACCCCGTTCTCCTCGGCGATGCGTCTGGCCAGCGGCGAGGCCTTGACCCTCTCCCCGGTACCGGAAGGCACAGCGACCCCGCCACCCTCTGACGCAGAGGCCCCGTTGGCCCCGCCGGACCCGGCCTGAGCTTGACCGGCTTCGGAGGACGCCTCTCTAGCCGGGTCGTCGCTTTCGGGGGAGGCGGTATCGCCATCTGAGGAGTCCTGGGGGGGCGTTGAGGGTGCCCCGCCCCCGTCCCCGATCCTCCCAATGACCTCCCCGATCGGCAGGGTGTCCCCTTCGCCGGCCACGATCTCACTCAGGGTCCCCGCATCCGGCGCCTCATAGACCATGTTGGCCTTGTCGGTCTCGATCTCCACCAGCTCGTCTCCGACCGCCACCTCGTCTCCCACCGCCTTCAGCCATTTGAGGACCGTGCCCTCCTCCATCGAGTCCGAGAGGCGAGGCATGACGACGTCGGGCATCAGATGCTTCCTTCCAGGGTGGCGAGCGCGGCCTTGATCACGTGCTCTTCGTGCGGAATGGCGGCCTGTTCGAGCCGCTTCGAGTAGGGCATCGGCACATCGGCGCCGGTGACCCGCTGCACGGGGGCATCGAGGTGGTCGAAGGCCTGCTCGGTGATCAGGGTGGAGAGGTTCGCGCCGACGCCTCCGTGGGGCCAGCCCTCCTCGACGATCACGGCGTGATTCGTCTTGCGCACCGACTCGAGGATCGTGTCGAGGTCGAGGGGGCGGAGGGTGCGCGGATCGATGACCTCGGCCTCGACCCCGTGGTCGGCCGAGAGCGTCTTCGCAGCCTTCTCGGCGACCTGGGCCATCTTCAGCAATCCGACGACGGTCACGTCGGACCCCTCGCGGCGGACTGCCGCCTGGCCGAACGGCAGGACCTCGTCGGGGTCGTCGGACACCTCACCCCGCGCCCCATAGAGAGTCTCGTGCTCGATGAAGACGACCGGGTTCTCGTCGCGGATCGCCGATTTCAGCAGCGCCTTGCCGTCCGCGGGGGTGGAGGGGCAGGCGACGAGGAGGCCGGGGATCTGGAGATAGAGCGCTTCGAGGCTGTGCGAGTGAGTGGGGCCGAGCTGGTGCCCTCCTCCGCCGGGCATCCGGATCACCAGCGGCACCCGGGCGTTGCCGTTGAACATGTAGGGGATCGCGGCCGCGTGGTTGATGATCATGTCCAGCGCGAGCAGCGAGAAGTTGACCGTCATGATCTCGACGATCGGCCGGAGCCCGGCCATCGCAGCGCCGACCCCCGTACCGACGATCGAGTTCTCGGAGATCGGCGTGTCGCGGACACGCCTCTCGCCGAACTCGTCGAGAAGCCCTTCGGTCACCTTGAAGGCGCCGTTGAACACGGCGACGTCCTCGCCCATGACGAAGACGGACTCGTCGCGCCGCATCTCTTCGGCCATGGCGTCGCGAAGAGCCTCGCGCATGCGGACCTGGGTCATGCGTTCTCCTGCTCCTCGGCCTGGGCGACGCCTTCAGTCACATCTCCCTCGGTGGCGGGGTTCGAACGCGGGCTCGACGGCCGCCCCGCGTAGGCGGCGCCGGCCTCGGCGAGCTCCTTTGCGGCGGCGGGCGCGTGGGCCTCGTGCTCACCGCGGTGCGGCTCGGGGCTCCGCTCGTCGACCGAGTACCAGCCCGCCTCCTCGTTCAGCACGTAGAGGTTCTGGTAGAGCGTGTCCAGCGCGGGTTCCGGTGACTCGTCGGCGAATCGCACCGCCTCGAGCACGGTCTCCTCCGCCTCGGCACGGACAGCGTCGACCTCCTCCTGCGTCATCGCGTCCTCGGCCATCAGCCGCTCGGCGAACGTCTCGATCGGGTCCTTGGTGCGCCACTCGTCGACTTCGGAGCGCTCTCGGTAGACCTCGGGATCGGCGGCTGAGTGGCCGCGAAAGCGATAGGTGAAGGCCTCGACGAGGGTCGGCCGGCGCTCCTCGCGGGCGATGCGGATGTGTTCCGCGACTCCCTCGCGCACGGCCATCACGTCCATGCCGTCGATCCGCTGGCCGGGCACGCCGTAGCCCTGAGCCTTCTTCGAGAGATCGGTCTGGGCGGAGTGCCTCTCGATCGAGGTGCCCATCCCGTAGAGGTTGTTCTCGACCAGGAAGACGACCGGGAGGGACCAGAGCGCCGCGAGGTTCATCGTCTCGCCGAAGTTGCCCGTGTTCGAGGCGCCGTCGCCGAACATGCAGACCGTAACCGCGTCCTCGCCCCGGTAGTCGGAAGCGAGGGCGAGGCCAGCTGCGAGGGGCAGGTTGCCGCCGACGATCCCGTAGCCGCCCATGAAG
>JBBSQE010000025.1:0-19304 GCA_038258095.1 Solirubrobacterales bacterium
GGACCGGGGGTGACGTTCTGCGCGGCGGTCATGTCGCCCGTCGTCGCACCGCTGCAGGTCGCGTCGCGAAGCGGCAGGCCGATCGGTCCGCTCGCGGTGTGCGCGTAGTTGTGGTTCGACTTGAGGCAGCCGAGCGGGATCGGCTGCTGGTCGGGGATGAACGGCCCGGCCGCGTAGGAGTCGCCGAGGGCGACGTAGTTGTCGGCCGCCTTCGCTGCTGCGGCCGTGAAGAGGGCCAGGAACGCGATGGCGAAGATGGCTGCGGCGGCGAGAGTTCGGCGGCGCAGCAAGCCGGTGGCGGCCGGCGAAGCATGGGACCCATTCGTCCCCTGGGCGTGATGCATGGACCTCTCCTCTCTCGGGCTCTCGGCGGTCGATCACCGTCGTGAATCCGATCCTAGGTCGGCCTCTCGGCGGAAGTCAAGGGACCCGGTTCCGGTGTGCGTGAAAAGTCACACTTCGCTCGACGGATGTTCCAAACCGAGGCCGGGGGACCGCCTCTGGCAGACTCGTTTCATGGCCGATCTCTCCTCAGTTCCCCTCTCCGTATTGGATCTCGCGATCGTCGCCGAGGAGTCGAGCCCGGGCGAGGCGCTCGCCAACTCGACGGAGCTCGCGAGGCGGACCGAGAGCCTCGGCTACCACCGCTTCTGGGTCGCCGAGCACCACAACATGCCGGGCATCGCGAGCTCGGCTCCGGCGGTCCTCGCGGCGCACCTCTCAGCCTCGACCGAGCGGATCCGCATCGGCTCCGGCGGTGTGATGCTCCCGAACCACGCACCCCTCGTGGTGGCAGAGCAGTTCGGCATGCTCGAGGGCCTGCATCCGGGGCGGATCGATCTCGGCATCGGACGCGCGCCGGGCACCGACGGCGCGACCGCGTCGGCCCTTCGTCGTTCGGCCGACCCGCTCTCCGCCGAGGACTTCCCCGAGCAGCTCGGCGAGCTGATGGGGTTCCTGTCCGGAGAGTTCCCCGCCGGACACCCCTACTCGGCCATCACCGCCGTTCCCGGCCGCGGGGCGAAGCCCGAGATCTGGCTGCTCGGCTCGAGCGGCTACTCGGCCCAAGCGGCCGGTCTGCTCGGGCTGCCCTTCTCGTTCGCGAACCACTTCAGCCCCGCCAACACCCTCCCGGCCCTCGAGCTCTACAGGCGCTCGTTCCGTCCTTCGGAGGTCCTCGACGCACCGAGGGCCATGGTCGCCGTCGCCGTCATCTGCGCAGCCGACGACGAGCGCGCTCGCTTCCTCTCCGGCCCCGCCCGCCTCTCGATGGCCCGTCTCCGCAGCGGCCACCCGACCCGCTTCCCCAGTCCCGAGGAGGCGGCCGAGCACGACTTCACGACACACGAGGAGGGGCTGATCCGATCGCTCTCGGGATCGGCCGTCATCGGGGGACCGGAGACGGTGCGGGCCGGTCTCGAGAAGCTTCTCGAGGACACGGCGGCGGATGAGCTGATGATCACGACGATGGTCCACGGCCAGGCCGATCGCCTCCGCTCCTACGAGATGGTCGCCGAGCTGGCGGGAGTGCCGGCGCCGAGCTAGGTGCGGGACCGCGGCTACGCCGCGGCGATCAGTTCGAGCACCGGCTCGGCGTACTTGCTGATGAACCCCGGCCCGACTCCTTTGATCTCCTGGAGATCGGCGGGGTTGGTGGGCCGCTTCACGGCGATCATCTCCAGGGTCCGGTCGTTCGCGACCGTGTATGCCGGCTTGCCGGCGGCCGCGGCGCGGCGCCACTCGCGCAGCGTCTCGAAGAGACGGCCGTCGGCGGCGCTCAGCTCGACCACGTCCGCGCCCGGGCTGCGCGTCTTTCGCTTCGCCGTGATCAAGATCGACTCGGGGTCCGGGAGCCAGCCGGCCGGATCGCAGACATCGCAGCACCGGCCGGTCGGCTCGGGGGTCGAGGTGTCGGAGAAGTGATCGAGCAGCAAGCGGCGACGGCACTTCGTCGAGTAGCTGAAGGCCTCGACCGACCGGTAGGCGCTCCAGCCGCGGTCCTTGGCGACGCGGCAGGAGGCGGCCACCGGGCCGGGCTGGACGGGGCCGTGGATCGTCACGTCGAGGCGGCCCCCCGGAGCGGGCTCGATCGAGACCGAATCGATCCGCTCGGCGACGGCGAGGCGGATCCGCTCCGCGTCGGTGCGGGGGCTGCTGATCCGCAGCGCGCCGTCCTCTCCGGCGTTCGCCGCGAGCTGCCGAACGTACTCGGCGACGCCGGCGGGGTCGACGGTCTTCTGCTCGTTGAAGCGCACGAGCCGCCCGAGATCCGAGCGCATGGCGAGCAGCACCGCCCGCGCCGGCTCGCCATCGCGCCCCGCTCTACCGGCCTCCTGGTAGTAGGCCTCGACGCTCGTCGGGATAGCCCAGTGCCAGACCGAGCGCACGTCCGCCTTGTCGACCCCCATCCCGAACGCGTTGGTGGCGACGACGACCTCGCAGTCACCCTGCATGAACCGGTGCTGGGTCGACGCGCGCTCATCCGGCGCCAGGCCCGCGTGGTAGGCCCCGGCGCTGATGCCCGACTCGCGCAGAGCTTGCGCGACCTCGTCGGTGTCCCGGCGAGTGCCGCAGTAGACGATCGCCGGGCGGTTGGCGGGATCCTTCAGGCCGATCTCGAGCAGGGCGAACTTGCGGGCCTTCGAGCCCTTGCCGTCGAGCCGCACGATGTCAAAGGAGAGGTTCGGGCGATCGAAGCCGGAGCGGACGACCAGTGGGTCGCGGAGGTCGAGCCGGCTCGAGATCTCGGCCGCGACCTCCTCGGTGGCTGTGGCCGTACAGGCCATCACGGTCGGGCGCCCGAGCCGCTCGATCGCGCGCGGAAGCCGCAGGTAGTCGGGGCGGAAATCGTGACCCCACTCGGAGAGGCAGTGCGCCTCGTCCACGGCCAGCATCGACACCTCGCGGCGCCCCAGCGCCTCGAGGAACGAGCTCGATCCGAAGCGCTCCGGCGAGCAGTAGACGATGCGTGCCCGGCCGTCGCGGACGCGGGCCATCGCGTCGCGCGCAGCATTCTCGCCGAGCCCCGAAGCGATCATCGTGGCCGGGTGGCCGCCCTCGCGCAGGCGTAGCCACTGGTCGGCCATCAGCGCGATCAGGGGGCTGACGACGATCGTCAGGCGCTCGTCCGCGAGACCCGGCAGTTGGTAGCAGACGCTCTTGCCTCCGCCGGTCGGCATGACGATCGTCGAGTCCCGGCCGTCGAGGGCCGCTGCGACCGCCTCTCGCTGGCCGGGCCGGAACGAGTCGTAGCCGAGATGAGAGAGAAGGGGCTCCGGCTCACGCGGGCCCGAGTAGATCCGATCGACCCGGGCCTGGCTCGGCGCGGGAGCGTTCTCGAGTCCGTGAAGCGCCAGCTGCGCCTCGGCCTGTACGTCTTGCTCGGTGCTGGAGGTCACCCGATCGAGAGTAGGGAAGAGGCCCGATGCCGAGTGTGCCTAAGGTGCCGGCTTCGTCACGGAAGGCGCGTCATCGGCGAACGTCGGGTCAGCGCTCGCATCTACGGCCTCGTCGGCGCCCGCCGACTGCAGCGCCTCGCCTGCAAGCTCGACCTCGGGCTCCGGCACTTCGTCCGAGTTGTCCGCGCCCGAATCCGGCGTTCCGATCGCCTCGCGCTCGATCCCGCCGAGCGGCAGGCACACCGAGCAGAAGTCGGTTCCGAATGGGGTCAGCTGGACGCTGCGGCGGACAGTGCGGCCGAGGCGCCCGCCCTCCTCCAGGGCCTTCGTGACCTCCGGTTGCGCTTCGAGGACCTGATAGCGGGAGGGGTCGCGGACCGGCTCTCGAGAGAACCAGATCAGGCCGAGCCGGTGCAGGTTGTTGAGGTAGGCGGGGACGCGGTTGACGTAGAGCAGGCCGGCGCCGGCTCCGATCATCGACAGCCCCGAGGCGACGAGCTGGGTGCTTCCGGCGACGAGCGGCACTCCGGTCCTCACGTCGACTGAGGGCTGCGCTCCCTCGACGGCGAGGAGACGCAGGATGCGTGCCTCGTCGGGGGCGAGCTCGGTGAGTATCCGCGCGTAAGCTGGGTGCGTCTCCTCGTCGAAGTCGACGTCCGCGGACTGGCGCAGCAGCTCCGAGCCCTGAGCTTGGAGATCGCGGAGGCCGCTGCCGGCCCCCGATCCCCGCCATTCCTCCGGGTCCTCGTCGCTCTCGATCATGCCGAGCAGCCGCTGCGCATACTCGCGCAGCTCCGCGCCGGTGCGGTCGAACAGCTCCGCTGGGGACTCGCCGGACAGCGCGGCTCGGGCCACGCGCCCGGTGGCTCGCGCCGATGCTCCGACTGCCCACTCCGTGGTGTGCCACCAGGCCGACGCGGCGATTCGTGCCAGCCCCGGAGCGACCCGCGCGGCGCGCGCGGCTGCGCCTTCCTCCGCAGCGGCAGCGCCTTCCTCTCCTGCTGCCGCCCGCTGCTCGTCGGCGCCGGTCATCCGAACAGCCCCAGGTGGATCAGCCCAGCGACGAATCCGAGCACCGCTCCGTGGAGGAGGAGGAGCCACTCGTCCTCCTGGAAGGCCGAGCGCAGCAGCTCGGAGAAGTCCGTCGGCGCCATCTCCCGCATCCGCTCGGTGATCAGCTCGCGCACCGCCTCGGACTGGCGCTTGTTGAACTCGGGATCCGAAAGCGGGGTCATGGTGTAGTCGACCGCCTCCTCGGCGACGGAGTCGCGGATCGCGTCGTACTCGCGGCTCCCGACGGCCATCCGCACGGCTCCGCGACCGACAGCCGTCCTCCCCACGGCACGGTCGACCGCCGGCCTCATCGCGTTCTCAATCATCTGCCGGGTGCGGTCTGAGCGCGGCCCGTGCATGAGCTCCTCCCCGATGTTGGACAGCGTCACCACGTCGTCGGAGATGATCTCGCCGTATACCACCGCTACCTCCGGCTGGCGCTTCAGAAAGAGGCCCTGGATGTCCCAGCGCCAGCAGCGGAACGGCTCGACCGGCTCGAAGATCATCCGCAGCGCGAAGAAGTTGGTCATGTAGCCGATCACGACCCCGGCGATCGGCAGTAGCCACCAGTAGGGGAGGAGGATGACGGTGATGACCGCCGTCGGGATGCCGAGCGCGAAGCCGAAGAAGAACCCGAAGTTGATGATGAACCGCAGCTCGCGGCGGCCGACCTCGAGGAAGATCCGGTTGGCCAGCTCGGGGTTCTCCTCGATGTGGCGGATCACCATCAGCTTGATATCGATGAGCTGGTCGACGTGCTCGCCGATCTGTTCCGTGACCTCACTGACGATGTCCGGAAGCTCGTCCTGCACCCGCGCATGAACGGCCTCCCGGACCCGTGGCGGGAGGTCGTGCCAGAGTTGCGGATGCTCGCGCTCCATGATCCGCTCGACGGCCTCGCGCATGTCGCCGCGGGACGACTGGACGATGTGCTCGGCGATCACCTCGGGCTCGAGCTGGCGGAAGAAGTCCGAGGGGCTGCCGAGCTTGGCGATCCCCTTGTCGACCGAGATCGACCCCATCTTCGCCGCGCGCGACGGGATGATCCCCTGCCAGCCGACACCCCCCTGGAGCACTCCGGGAATCCCCTGGATGCGCCTCGGCAGGACGCCCGAGAGCGGCGCCAGGCCGGGGATTCGCATGCCCTTGAACTGGACCGGGTAGAACAGCATCCAGACTCCCGACCAGTTGGTCAGGTACCCGATTGCCCCGGTGAAGAACGGCACCGTGAGCAGGCTGATCGTTTCGTTGTGAAGCAAAGCCGGACCGCCTCCTGATCCCCTGGGCGTGGCGCCAAGCCTACTCGGGGCGAGGTGCTCGATGCTCGCGCGGATCCCCGACCTGGGAACGGTTGCAGGTGGCTCGCTCCGCGCCGGACCCGCAACCGTTCCCAGGCTATGCCGGGGGAACGGTTGTCGATGGCGAGCTGTCAGGAGCACCCGCAACCGTTCCCAGGCTCCTCCGGGGTCGGCGGCGCACCATCCAGATAGCCTCGCCGATGTGACCTGGGAGCCCGAGCTCGAGGAGAAGGCCCGCCGCGAGGACATGGCGCGTGAGCTCGGCGGGCCCGAGAGGGTCGAGCGCCAGCACGCGGCCGGGCGGCAGACCGTTCGCGAGCGACTCGGACACCTGCTCGATGAGGGCTCGCTGCACGAGGCCGGCATGCTCGCCGGCAAGGGTGCATACGACGCCGAGGGTGAGCTCGAGGGCGTGACCCCGGCCAACATGATCGTCGGTGACGGCCGCATCGAAGGCCGGCCGGTGGTCGTTCAGGCCGATGATTTCACCGTCCGCGGCGGGGCGGCCGACGCGGCGATCTGGGAGAAGATGGTCTGGGCTGAGCGAGCCGCCCACGATCTGCGGGCGCCGCTGATCCGGCTGGTCGACGGGACCGGGGGAGGGGGCTCGGTCAAGTCGCTGGAGGACATGGGCTTCACATACGTTCCCTTCCTGCCGGGGATGGACTTCGCCGTCGCCAACCTCGCCCGGGTGCCGGTCGTGGCCGCCGCGCTCGGGCCGGTCGCAGGGCTCGGAGCCGCCCGTGTCGTCGCCTCGCACTTCAGCGTCATCGTCAAGGGAAGTGGGCAGCTCTTCGTCGCCGGGCCGCCGGTCGTCGCGATGGCCGGCATCGGCGAGTCGCCAGACAAGGAGGAGCTCGGCGGCTCCCGCAACCAGGTCAAGGCCGGAGCGGTCGACAACGAGGCGGCCGACGAGGAGGACGCGCTCGCCCAGATCAAGTGCTTCCTCTCCTACCTGCCGTCGAACGCTTGGGAGGCGGCGCCGATCACGGCGAGCGCCGATCCGCCCGACCGCCGCGAGGAGGAGCTGCTATCCCTGGTGCCGCGCGACCCGCGCCAGACCTACAAGTCACGCCGCCTGCTGGAGCTCGTGTTCGACACCGGGTCGGTGTTCGAGATCGGCCGGCGCTTCGGCGGGTCTCTGACCACCGCGCTCGCCCGGCTCGACGGGCGGCCCGTCGGCGTCATGGCCGCGGACCCGAACCACTACGGCGGCGGTCTCACCGGCGACGCCGCCGACAAGCTCACGCGCTTCGTCGACCTCTGCGACACCTTCCGCCTGCCGGTCGCGAACCTCGTCGACCAGCCCGGCTTCGTGGTCGGAATGCGCGCCGAGCAGACGAACACGATGCGCCGCGGCGCTCGCGCACTCTTCGCGACCTACCAGGCCGAGACGCCCTGGGCCGCGGTGATCGTCCGCAAGGCGTTCGGCATCGCCGGAGCGATGCACGCGAACCACACCCGCCATACGCTCCGGGCGGCCTGGCCCTCGGGAGACTGGGGCTCGCTCCCGATCGCCGGCGGCCTCGAGGCCGCGTACCGGCGCGAGCTCGAGGCCTCCGATGACCCGGTCGCCCTCCGCGCCGAGATCGAGGGTCGCCTCAACCTCGTCCGCTCACCCTTCCGCACGGCCGAGCGCTTCGGCATCGAGGAGATCATCGACCCCCGCGACACCCGACCGCTCCTCTGCCGCTGGGCGGTGCGGGCGCACGAGCTGGCTGCGCTCGAAGCGGCGAACGGGCCACGGACCCACGGCCCACGCCCCTGACAGGCGTGTGGTTCGCGGCGTCGATCGAGCGCCACGGCCCCGATCTCAGGCCAGGACGATCCGGTCCCGGCCCATTTCCTTGGCGTCATACAGGGCCGCGTCGGCCCGAGCGAAGAGCTGGATGCCAGACTCGCGGCCGTCCCAGAGCGCGACTCCGGCCGATGCGCGTTCGGATTCAGGCGTTGCGGCACGCAGCCGCTCCAGCATCTCCTCGGCCTCGGCAAGGTCGCAATCCGGTAGCGCGAGCGCAAACTCGTCGCCTCCGTAGCGGGCGAGCAGGTCGGTGTCGCGGAGCTGTCCGGCCCAGCTGGAAGCCGCGACCTTGAGGAGCCGGTCTCCCGCCTGGTGGCCGTGGGTGTCGTTGTACTCCTTGAAGCGATCGAGATCGATCAGGGCGAGGCACAGCGGTGCACCGGAGCGGCGCGACCTGGCCACCTCGCGGAGGAGCTCCTCGTCCCAGGCCCGCCGGTTGGGCAGGCCGGTCAGGTCATCGGTGCGGGCGGCGCGCTCGAGGCGCTCCATCAGCTCCGCGCGCTCGATGGCCCCCGCCGCCTCGGCGGCCAGAAGGGTGACGGTCTGAGAGACCACTTCGCCGAGCGTCGTGACCGGCTCGGCCCAGTAGACGGCGATGACGCCGATCGGGACGCCCTCACGCATCACCGGCTGAAACAGGGCGGAGCGGACTCCGAGGTGCTCGACGAGCCTCTTGTCGATGTCGGGGTCCGTGGCTGCATCCGGATAGAAGAGAGCCCGGCGAGCGGTGAAGGCGCCGACGGCGCCGGAGGGGTTCCCGACGAAGAGGACGCGGGTGCCCGCGATCTCAGGGTCCGTGGCCGCCACGACTTCGAGGCCGGTGTCGTCCGAGGTGATCCGCCAGAGCATCGCGCCCTTGGCCTCCGCCACCGTCTTGACGGCGCTGCAGATTCCGGTTGCGGCCTCCTTCGGTGTCCTGCTCATGCCCAGATCCTGCGCCACCCCGTCGACCGCCGCGAGCGCTCGGGCCCGGAGTTCGGCCTCGGTGGCGACCTGTCGCAGCCGCGCCGTCCCCAGCTCCACGAACCCTCCGGCGATGGCGATCGTCCCGACCGCCATCATCCAGCGGACGACCGGAGCGGTCAGGGAGACCTGAGTCAGGGCCCAGGCGAAGGCCAGTCCGACGATCGCCATGTGGATCGTGCCCCAGAAACGTCCGAAGAAGAAGAAGGCGTAGAGCCCGACCCAGATGTACAGGTACGTGTAGAAGCCGCTCGGCTCGTTCGAGTAGTAGACGGCGCGGGTGACGAGCAGGGTCCCCAGCACCACGAAGAGGTGCATCGACCACGGAGGCAGGCGGCGAGCGAAGCCGGCGACCGCCAGCGCTCCGACGGCGGCAAGCCCGAGAGTGCTCCACAGGGCCCGGTCGTTGAATTCCGCCGGATGCGGAAGGAGCAGCGAAATCGTTCCGATCAGGGTGCCGGCCGCGAAAAGTGTCGCGAGAGCAACGGCCATCGTCCGACCGTCGTCGGTGACCAGTTGCGTCTGAGTGGGCAGCTTCAGCCTGGGTGAAACCTTCATCAAGTCCCTATCGGCGCGATGCGAGACTGTCTGAATGGACAGCGTGCTGCTGCAAGAAACCCTGGACGGGCTGGGTGAGCCCTCTTACCGGGCGAAGCAGGTCTGGGAATGGGCTGCCCGGGGCACCCGGTCCTACGGCGAGATGTCGAACCTCCCCCTGGCGCTGAGGGAGACGCTCGAGGCCGAGGTCCCGCTCTCGGCGCTGACCCTCGAACGGATCGCCCGCTCGCGCGACGGCACCGAGAAGGCGCTGTTTCACACCGCCGACGGCCGCGTCCTCGAGGCGGTCCTGATGCGCTACCGGGACGGCCGTCGCTCGATCTGCGTCTCCAGCCAGTCCGGGTGCCCGCTGACCTGCACCTTCTGCGCGACCGGGAAGATGAAGTTCGGCCGCAACCTGACTGCATCGGAGATCCTCGACCAAGTCCTCCACTTCCGCCGCAAAGAGGAGGTCGACCACCTCGTCTTCATGGGCATGGGCGAGCCGCTGATGAACCTCGACAACGTCCTCGCCGCGGCCGAGCTGCTGCCGGACACCGGGATCGCCACCTCGCACACCACCGTTTCGACGGTCGGCTGGGTGCCGGGAATTGAGCGGCTCACGACCGAGGGGCCGGCGATTCGGCTCGCCCTGTCCCTCCACGCCCCCGAGGACCAGCTGCGAGGGGAGCTGATGCCGATCAACGACCGTCACCCGATCTCCGAGGTACTGGAGGCCTGCATGGCCTGGCACCGTGCCCGCCGCCGCAAGGTCTATATCGAGTACCTGATGCTCGACGGCGTCAACGACTCGCTCGAGCAGGCGCGCGACCTCGCCGCCCTTCTCGTCCCCGGCGGTCCCTTCAAGGTCAACCTGATCCCCTACAACCCGTCCGACTCCGGCTACAGCGGCTCACCCCGCAACCGGATTGACGACTTCCGCGCCGAGCTCGACTCGGAGGGCATCCCGGCGACCGTCCGGCTCACCCGCGGCCGCGACATCGATGCGGCCTGCGGCCAGCTCGCGGCGCGCGACGCGGAGGCCGGGCCCGAACCCGATGAGCGCCTTCCCCAGGCCGTGGAGTAGCGTCAGCCCGATCCGCCGGCGCACAGCCGACGCGAAGCGTCAGCCGACCCGCGGCTCCAACGAGATCACCGGGATCTGGCGCGAGCCCGCGCGGGCCTGGTAGGCGGCATAGCCCGCGTAGGTGCGGTTGACGAGCTTCCAGGCGCGGTCGCGCTCGGGGCCGCTCAGCTCCCGCGCGAGGTAGTGCCTCTCCTCGCCGTCGGCGACAAAGGACACCTCCGGATTCGCCATGACGTTGCGATACCAGGCCGGGTTCCGTACGTCCCCTCCGCGTGAGGCAACCAGGAGGACCGTGCCGCCGTTGCGGGTGTAGACGAGCGGCGTGCGACGAAGCTGTCCGCTCTTTGCGCCCTTGACAAGCAGCATCCCGACACGCCCGATGCCGCCCGTGCTCAGGCGTCCGCCGGTGAGTCGCAGGAGCGGCCGGTCGATGTGGGGCGAGACGTTGACGTAGAACCAGGCGCCGGGGCGAGAGGCGACGATCGGGGTGACGATCCGCTCCGCGAGGGTCCGCTTCTCCTCGCCCTCGGCGTTCACGACGGAGAGGATGGCGGGCCGCCCTCGCCGTCGGTCCACGGCTCATACCACTGGCAGACGCCCTTGACGAGCTCGTCGGTGCTCTCGGGTCCCCACGTTCCGGGCTCATAGATCTCGACGTCGCGTTGGTCGGTGAGGAGTGGCTCGACGATCCTCCACGTCTCCTCGACCATGTCCATCCGGCTGAAGAGCTGTTGGCGCCCGTGGAGCGCATCGCTCAGGAGGCGCTCGTAGGGCCCGGGCTCCTCGCCCTCGATCTTCTCGAACAGGACGTCGAGGTCGGCGTGCTCGAATCGCTCGGCGCCGGCGGCCTTCGCGACGAATCGCATCCGCGACCCCGGGTGCGGGTCGATCCTGACCGTCAGCTGGTTGGGATCCGGCAAGCTGCCGGATCCGACGACGCCGAGGTGGGGCGGCCGCTTGAAGACGACGCTGACCTCGGTCTGCTTCAGCGGCATGCACTTGCCGGCACGGATGTAGAAGGGGACGCCGGACCAGCGCCAGTTGTCGATCGAGAGTTCCAGGGCGGCGAACGTCTCGGTCTGCGAGTTCGGATCGACACCCTTGACGTCGCGGTAGCCCTTGTACTGACCGCGGACGTACCTATCCGGGTCGGCGGCCTTGATCGCCTTGAAGAGCTCGAGCTTCTTGTCGCGAATCGAGTCGGGCTGGTTGCCGGCGGGCGGCTCCATCGCCACGAGCGCCAGCACCTGGAGCAGGTGGTTCTGGACGACGTCCCGCAGGGCGCCGACCGGGTCATAGAAGGCGCCGCGGTCGTCCACCCCGAACGGCTCGGCCATCGTCATCTGGACGTGGGAGACGTACTCGCGGCTCCAGACCGGCTCGAGCATCAGGTTGGCGAAGCGGAGGTAGGTGATGTCCATCACCGGCTCCTTGCCGAGGAAGTGATCGATCCGGTAGATCTGCTCCTCGCGCAGTGTCTTCAAGAGCTCGGCCTGCAGGGCTTGCGCAGATGCGAGGTCATGGCCGAACGGCTTCTCGATGACGACGCGCGCCTTCTCCGAGAGCCCGGCTTGCCCGAGCTGGTCGACCACCGACGCGAACAGGGACGGCGGCACTTCGAGGTAGAAGACGTGCTGGCCGTCCGGGTCGATCTCGTGCTTCAGGGAATCAAAGGTCGACGAGTCGCCGTAGTCACCCGAAACGAGCCGCAGCCGGCCTTCGAGCTTCCTGAAGATCTCCTCGTCGAAATCCGGAAGTGTCTCCTCGATCGACTCCCGCGCGCGGGACCGCAGCGTGTCGTGGCCCCAGTCCGTGCGGCGGGCGACCCCGATCACGGGGCAATCGAGCTTTCCCGCGCGCTCCAGGCGGTAGAGCGCCCGGAAGGTCATCTTGCGGGCTAGGTCGCCGGTGACACCGAAGATGACGAGGGCATCGGCCTTGGCGATTTCGTCGTCGGACGCGGCTGCGTTCACGCCGCTCAGGCTATCCGGTGCAGGCTTCCGGCGATGCTGGTCATACCGGTTCGAAGCCACCGGTCTCGCCGTGGATCCGCTCCAAGGCCGACCGCTGCTCCTCCGCCCGACCGTGAAGCCGCTCCAACTCGGCTCGGTCGAAGCGTTTGTCGCCCGCCTCGCACAGCCCGAGCAGGGTCCGCCAGAGCTGTAGCTTCCCGGTCACGCCCATGATCATCCCCTCGAGTTGGAGGACGCGCGCGTCATCGGTCCTCGAGTGGAGCTTCGGGCGGGCAAGGCGCTCGCCGACGCGAGCGCCAACGTCCTTGATCGGGTTGGGGGAAAGGTCGATTCCCTCCATGATCTCGAGCAGGGAATCCCGGTCCTCTTCGACCGCCACCTTGAGCTCGGCCAGTTCGGCCGCCTCGTCGTCTGACTCGGCCCCATCGACGAGCCGTTCGATCAGTGAAACGCCGCCGCTCGCTCCGGCGTGGTGGTCGCGCAGATATGTCTCGAGTGGATCTGGGCTCACTCATCCCGCTTACCCCCGATCGAGAATCGTCAACCGGCTTCGCCGGTCCCGGTGCTATCGCGAGGGCCTCGCAACTGCGTCCAGATCGCCCCGCCGAGCACCTTCATCTGCCATCGTCAGAGGACGAGATCCGCAGATCGAAAGGCAGCCATGACGACGCAGGAACGCGAGCACAGCGAGGTCCACAGCCATGAGCACACGCACGACGGCGAGACACACACCCACCCGCACGTCGAACACCAGCACGAGCACGTCGAGCACACCCATGAGCACAGCCATGGTGACGTGACCCACTCGCATCCACATGTGCACGAGGAGGGCCTGGAGGGCGCCGAGCACCACGAGCACGACCACGCCGAGGACTGAGGGCGGACGTCGCCGATGCCCGTCCGGGTCATCTTCCGGTGCGAGCACTGCGGCGCCCTGCCCGACCCCTTGACGCAGGAAGCGCTCGAGGACCAACTCCAGGAGCTTCTGTTCGGCACCTATCTCGATGCGGCACCCGGCAACTGGCTCATCTGGCATGGCAACGGCCTCTACGGTCACAATCGCTATGCCTGCGGTGAGCACCGCGGCGAGCTGAAGGCGGCGCTTCGTGAGAGCTACGGAACCATCGGCCCACATCCCTGGGCGATGGGACCGCATCCGGCGCGGAACCTCCGGCGCGGCCGGCTCGAAGTTCGTAAGCGAATCGGCCCCGGCTGGAAGGGCGGTTTCGGGCCGACGATGTAGGCGCCGATCGGCGGGGGCGGACGGGACGCGGACGCCTCGCCCGCTGAGCGCCGGCTGCGCGGTCCCATGCTCAGTAGCGCGCGTGGGTCCTGCTCGTCTCCCCGAAGCTCTCCAGCGTCTCCTCGGTCAGCGAGGGGCGCAGTTGGTCGATCGCCGCAAGGAAGTCGTCGGTGCGCGCGCGGTGAGACGCACCCTCGAAGTGCTCGCGCTCGAAGGCACGCTGAGCGGCCTTGCGGGCAGCGAACTCGATGTCGGCGGGCGTGAACAGCTCGCTGGCCTCGACCAGCCTGGAGATCTCGATCGCCCCGTCGGTGATCTCCGTCGCATAGCGGGTCCAGATCGCCGCGCGCGCCTCGTTGTCGGGCGGCCCGACCGGCAGCACGTAGTCGAAGCGGCCGGGGCGCAGGAAGGCGGGATCGAGCCGCTCGACCCAGTTGGTGGCACAGATCAGCAGATGCTCGCGCGCGGCGCGCAGCCGCGGGATCTGCTTCAAGAACTCGTTGGTGACGCTGGGACTTACCCTCCGCTTGGCCTGGCGGATCGAGGCCAGGTCCTCTACCTCGTCGACGAACACGACCGCTGAGCCGAGGTCGAGAACCGAGTCCATCGTGGATGCGAGTAGGCGTGCCTGGTGCTCGGCCCCCTCGCCCGCAGCTCGGAGGGCTGGATCTCGACGAACGGCCAGCCGAGCCGGGAGGCGATTCCCAGCGCGAACGTCGTCTTGCCGGTGCCGGGGGGACCGAAGAGGACGATCGCCTTCGGCGGGCTGACGGCGTGCCGCACCGCGAGGTCCGGTCTGGCGAGCGGAAGGATCACGCGGCGCTCGATGATCTCCTTCGCATCCTCGAGCCCCTTCAGCTCTCCCCACAGACCCGGCCGGACGATGCGGCCGAAGACGTCGGCCAGCCCGCTCGGCACTGTCGGGCTCGCCGGGATCTCCCGCCGCAGCTGTAGGGCACCCTCGATAGCGGCGTAGTCGCGGCGCTCGAGGTGTGCGCGCACCGACCCCTCGGCCTTGACGGAGGCGTTGATCGTGCGCACGCCGATGTCGGCGAGCCGGTTCTCGATCTCCTCCAGCAGGCCATCCGCCACTCCCGCCTCCCTCTGCCCGCCGAGCATGAGGACGAGCCGGTGAATCCGGCCGATCGTAGCCCGGAACGTGGCGAGAACCGCGCCGACCATATCCCCGCCGGCCTCGGCGACGAGCGTGATCCCATCGTCGGTGCTGATCAGGTCGACGGCCTGGTCAAGCCGTGGGCCGTAGGCCTCCTCGCCCCCGGATTCTTCCAAGAGCTTGATCAGCCGCCCCAGGTCCTCGGGGCGGAAGTCGCGGATGGTCGCCTCCACGGCAAGTGATGATAGGTGCAAAGCCCTCCGGGTCATGCGGCGGACTCGGAAGTGGACGACTCGGCAGCGATCGCCGCCTGGCCGAACGAGATGCCGCCGTCGTTCGGGGGGAGCAGGCGTGGGACCAGGACGCGCAGGCGCGTGGGTGTGAGCGCCTCGATCGTCCGCTCCAGGAGCAGGCGGTTCTGGAAGACGCCGCCGGAGAGCACGACGGTGTCGAGGCTGCGGTGCTCGGCCTCGCGCCGCACGGCCGTGGACGTCGCCGTCGCGATCGAGTTGTGGAAGCGCGCGGAAAGCTCCGGAACGGGGCTGCCGGCGGCGGCTCCGTCGCGAACCGCGCGGACGAGCTCACGGGTGTCGAGGAGTTGCACGCCGTCGCCGGAGTCGGCGGCGTCGATCTGCCCGATCGGCCACGAGCGCCGCTCCGCCAGGTCCGCCGCGGCTTCGAGCTCCGCCGCCGCCTGGCCCTCGTAGTTGACCGTCGCGCGGATGCCGCAGATCGCCGCCACGGCATCGAAGAGGCGGCCCATGCTGGTGGTGAGCGGCGAGGCGACTCCGGTGCGGAGCAGCTCGCAGACCTCAGTCCAGCGGGACTGATCGACGGCGCCTGCCAGCGCCGCGGGCATCTCCGGGCACTCAGCCCCATCGGCAACAGCCAGCCACGAGCAGGCCATCCGCCACGGCTCGCGGATCGCGGCGCTGCCTCCGGGCAGCCGTGCGGGGTGGAGCATCCCCACCCGCTCGAAGCCCGCGAGCCCGCCCACCAGAATCTCGCCGCCCCAGATCGTGCCGTCGGGCCCGAAGCCGGTGCCGTCGAAGATCGCCCCGATCGCAGGCCCGGTCTCTCCTTGCTCGGCGAGGCCGGCGGCGAGATGGGCATGGTGGTGTTGGACAGCGACGTGCTCCACTCCTTCGAGCCCGAGAGCGAACTTCGTCGACAGGTACTCCGGGTGCATGTCATGAGCGACGACCTGGGGCTCGACCGCGAAGAGGCGTTCGAAGTGGCGCACGCCGTCGCGGAAGGAGACCAGCGTCTCGTAGTTCTCGAGGTCGCCGATGTGGGGGCCGACCCAGGCGCGGTTCCCTTTCGCGAGGCAGAACGTGTTCTTCAGCTCGGCTCCGCAGGCAAGCGTCGCCGGACCCTCGATCGGCAGAGTCAGGGCACCGGGCACGTAGCCACGGGAGCGGCGGATCAGGAGCGGCTCCGTCTGTGAAGTCGCTCGCAGCACCGAGTCGTCGGTGCGGGTCTCGATCGGACGGTCGTGGAGGAGGACGAGGTCCGCGATCGGCTCGAGCCTGGCGAGGGCGTCGTCGTCCAGGAAGGCGATCGGTTCATCGGAGACGTTGCCGCTCGTCATCACCAGCGCCTCTCCCACGTCGGCGAGGAGCAGGTGGTGGAGCGGGGAGTAGGGGAGCATCACGCCAAGGTCCGGGGCGCCCGGAGCGACCGAGGACGCCACGGCGGAGCCGGCACATCGGCGCGCGATCACGATGGGACGCTCGCGCCCCTGAAGGAGCCCCGCCTCTCGTTCGCCGAGCTCGACGAGCTCCCGGGCGGCGGCCAGGTCAGGCGCCATCAGCGCAAGCGGCTTGTCGTAGCGGTGCTTACGCGCCCGGAGCGTCGCCACGGCCTCTTCGTCCGACGCGAGGCAGGCGAGGTGAAAGCCGCCGATCCCCTTGATGGCGAGGATGCGGCCGTCATGCAGCTCGGCGGCAGCGGCCTGGATCGGGTCGGGGTCCTGGCGAGTTACTCGTGGCATACGCGAAGAACTCGCCACGTCCCCGCGATCCGGTGTGGCGACGCCCTCATCCGCCACGCGCAGCCAAACCCGCGGCCCGCACTCGGGGCAGGCGTTCGGCTGGGCGTGGAACCGCCGGTCCGCGGGATCGTCGTACTCGGCGCGGCAGAGCTCGCACATCTCGAACTCGGCCATCGTGGTCAGCGGGCGGTCGTAGGGGACTCCGCGGACGATCGTGAAGCGCGGCCCGCAGTTAGTGCAGTTGATGAACGGGTATCGGTGGCGACGGTCGCCCGAGTCGAGCATCTCCGCGAGGCAGTCGGCGCAGGTCGCGGCGTCGGGCGAGACGAGGGCATCCGGCTCCCCGCCGCCGGCCGACACGCGAATCTCGAAGGCCGGCGCCTCCGGGCGGCCCCCGTCTGGGCCGCCCCTGTCCGGCGGGAGCTCCTCGGAGCGGACCCGCTCGACCGAGGCCAAGGGCGGAGCCTCGCCCGCCAGCCGCGCGAGGAAGGCGTCCACTGCTGCATCCGGGCCCTCGGCCTCGAGCAGCACGCCGTGCTCGTCGTTCACCACCCAGCCAGCGAGCCCCAACTCGGTCGCGAGCCTGAACACGAAGGGCCGGAAGCCGACGCCCTGGACCGTGCCCTCGACGCGTGCGCGCACCCGCCGCGGCGCACGCGACGCCGGTTCGCTCACCCCCTGGCCGGCCCTTCGGCACCGACGAGCTCAATCAGCTCGCGCAGCACGTGGTAGGCGCTGGCCTGTGCCTCCTGGATGCGGGGGATGTGCTGCGAGCCGGTGACGATCACGTGGTCGGCGAGCCCCTCCGACGCAACCCGCCCGCCGTCGTAGCCGACGAACGCAACCGTGACGAGCTTGCGCCTGCGGGCCTCGGCGAGGGTCTCGATCACGTTGTCGGAGTTGCCACTGGTCGACAGTGCCACGACCGCGTCGCCTTCGGTGCCGTAGGCGATCACCTGGCGCTGGAAGATCTCCTCGGTGCCGACATCGTTCGCGACCGCGGTGATGATCGCTGTGTCCTCGGTCAGGTCGATCGCGCGGCGCGGCGTCCATCCGCTGCCGGCCGGTGGGTAGCGGAGGTCGGCGACGAAATCCATAGCGTCGGTTGCCGAGCCTCCGTTGCCCAGAGCGAGCAGCTTGCCGCCGGCGTCGAAGCAAGCTCGCAGCGCCGCCGCCGCCCCGACCAGCGCCTCGCGGTTGTCGCGCAGCGTCTGTTCGCGCAGCCCCCCGATCTCCGCCGACTTCATCTCCGCCGAGGCACGCACATCGGCGAGGATGGAGGCCAGATCGGTCTCCGACTCCGAGAGGAACGGATAGAGGAAGCTCGAGGCGCCGGTGTCGTGGACCGGCTTCGCCTCCCGGCCCGTGAGCAGGCCGCGGTGGTCGAAGAAGACGTGGACCAGCTCCCACAGCACGTGGTAGGCACTCTCGGCCAGCTCCTGGGCGATGTAGGGGTCGGGCGCCTCGGCGTCTGACTCCTGGGGTGTCGCGGGGTTTGATCCCTTGGGTGTCACCAGCTCCCACTCCGCGCCGCACTCCTCGAATGCCACCGTCAGGCAGCCGCGCTCGCGGGACGCCGCGACGGCGGCCCGGACCTCCTCGCCACCCTCTTCCCCGGCGCCGAAGGCGATCGCGATGTCATCCGGCTCGGCGACGAGGTCGACCTGCGCCGCCAGCGGCCCACCGTCACGGGTCAGGCCGATGGCGGGCAGCGCTCGCTTGCCGACGATCACCGGGTGGACGAACTCGACGGTCACGTGACGCACATCCGAGCGCGCTGCCGGCGACAACCCCACGGCCACCAAGCGCCCGCCACGTGCGAAGCGCTCGGCCATCGCGTGGCAGAGCCTCGCGAGCGGCTCTGCCTGCTCCGCGAAGTAGGCGCGGTTGGCCTCGGTCCTGGCGGTGAGGAGCTCCTCGACCCGCCCGCCGAGCTCGGCCTGGGCGGCGCCCGGGCTCACGCGGGCGCCGGCTCCCGGACCCCGACCGACAGCAGCCACTCGTGCCAGGCCTCGACTCCCTCGCCGGTCTTGGCGCTGACCTGGATCTGCCGCACGCCCGGGTTGACGACCTCCACGTTGGCCATGAACTTCTCCAGATCGAAGTCGAGATGCTCGAGCAGGTCGATCTTGTTGATCACGACGACCTCGCAGGTCCGGAACATCAGCGGGTACTTGAGCGGCTTCTCCTCGCCCTCGGTCACCGAGCAGATCATCGCCTTGGCGTCCTCGCCGATCCGGAACTCGGCCGGGCATACGAGGTTGCCGACGTTCTCGACGATCAGCAGGTCGATGTCGGCGAGCGGGAGGTCGGGGATCGCCGAACGGACCATGTTGGCGTCGAGGTGGCACTCGCCGCCGAAGCCCGAATCGGTGTTGATCTGCACCACAGGAATGTGGAGCGAGGCGAGGCGGTCCGAATCCATCGAGCCCTGCACGTCGCCCTCCAGGACGCCGACGCGCGTGTCCTCGAGCTCGGTCACGGTCCGCTCGAGCAGCGTCGTCTTCCCGGCCCCCGGGGCGCTCATCAGGTTCACGACTCGAACCGAGTCCCGGTCGAAGTCCGAGCGGTTGGCGGTGGCGATCGTGGTGTTCGCGTCGAGCGCATCCTCGGCGACCTTGACCTTGGTTCGGTGCATTCCAGCCTCCTCTTCTAGCCGGCGCCCTCGGCGGTGGATGCCACCGGCGCGTCGTCGACGATTATCGAATCAACCTCGAGCTCTTCGCCGCGAAGGACCTCGGCGCCGCCCGCCTCACATTCCGGGCAGCGGAACATCGGCGGCATCAGCATGTCGGCCTCCTCTTCGGCTGGCTTGGGCGCAGGATCCCACTCGGTCGAGCAGAC
>JBBSQE010000026.1:0-19111 GCA_038258095.1 Solirubrobacterales bacterium
CTTGTGACGCCGCTTCAGCTCGAAGTCGTCGCGCTCCTCGATCCGGTGGCTCAGGACCAGCGCTCGGGCGAGGGTGATGACGCCGACCATCAGCAAGGTGCCGCCGAGCAGGGCGTAGACGATCGAGTCGAGCCTGTCCTCGCCGATCTTGGTCTGCAGCCAGGAGATCACGGCGACGCCCGCGATCGCGGCGGGGACGCTGCCGGTCGCCATCCATAGCGCCAGCCGCATGTTCACGGTCCCGTGCTTGAAGTGGCGCCAGGCTCCGACGGTCTTCGTGATGGCCGCATAGAAGATGTCGGTCCCGATGGCGGTCACGGGCTGGATCCCGAAGATCAGGATGAGGAGCGGGGTCATCAGGGATCCGCCACCCATGCCTGTCATGCCGACGAGGATGCCGATACCTAGGCCGAACGCGATGATCGCTGGGTCCATGACAGGCCTCCTTCCTGGATCTAAGACTTTCTTGAGTGCCTAAGTCAAGTGTTTGAATCGCGGCAGGGTAGCAGCAGATGCGGGCGTGCGCCGGGGTCGAACCACCAAGACGCCCGAGGCGAGTCGTCAGGCCGGCAAGGCCGGGTCGGCTCGGGATAGACTGGGCGTCACCAACCCAGGGGGGCTCGCGGGAAAGCGGGCTGAGATAGCGCCCCCGGCATTGCCGCCCGGCGCCGACCCTCAGAACCTGTGCGGTAATGCGCGCGGAGGGAGCCTGTTGAGAATCCGGGAGCTCCACCACTCCTACGAAGAGCTGGAAACGATCGCGGGCCTCGACGTCGATGTGTCCGACGGCCGGGTCCTCGGGGTCGTCGGCCCCTCCGGCTGCGGCAAGTCGACTCTCCTGGAGCTGATCGCGGGGCTGCGCGAGCCCACGGGTGGCCGGATCGAAATCTTCGGCCGAAGCGACGGGCCGGGCCGCCTCTCGCACTGCGCCTACATGCCGCAGCGCGACGCCCTGCTTCCGTGGTGCTCGGCGGTCGACAACGCCGCCCTCGGCCTTCGCAACCGAGGCGCCTCGCGGGCCGACGCCCGTCGCGAATCCGCCGGCCTCTTCGAGCGATTCGGCCTGGAGGGTTTCCAGGAGGCCCTGCCACAGGAGCTCTCCGGCGGGATGCGCCAGCGCGTCGCCTTTCTGCGGACCCTGCTTCCCGGCAAGCCGATCCTGTGCCTCGACGAGCCGTTCGCGTCGCTCGACGCGATCACCCGGGGTGAGATGCAGGAATGGCTGGCCTCCGCCTTGCGCGCCGAGGCCCGCACGGTCGTCCTGGTCACCCACGACATCGAGGAGGCTCTTTATCTGGCCGACGACGTGATCGTCCTCTCGAGCCGCCCGGCGCGCACCGTCGTGACGGTCCGCTCGGAGCGCCCCCGGGACCCCGACCGGACAGCGGCAGTCGTCGAGCCGGCCTTCCTCGCCGCGCGGGAGCGGGCGATGACGGCGCTACGCGAGGCTCCGAGATGAGACGCTGGATCGCACCTCTGCTCGTCCTCGCCGGCCTGATCGCCGCCTGGCAGGTCGCCGTGGACACGGGGCTGGTCGACGACCTCCTCGTCCCGGCGCCGAACGACATCGCCCGAGCCCTCTGGGAGAACCGGTCCCTTCTCGCCGACAACGCCTGGGTGACCTTCCGCGAAGTCGTGCTCGGCTTCGGCTGCGCGCTCGTGCTCGGACTGGCGTTTGCGACCGCCCTCCACCTCTCCGGTGTCCTCCGGCAAGCCGTCTACCCGCTTCTCGTCGCATCGCAGACGATCCCCATCGTCGTCGCAGCGCCGCTCTTCGTCCTCTGGTTCGGCTTCGGCATCGGCCCCAAGCTCGCGATCGTCGCCCTCGTCTGCTTCTTCCCGATCACGGTCAACACCCTCGACGGTCTGCGCTCCGCCAACCCGGAGCAGATCAAGATGATGCGCTCGCTCGACGCCTCACGCTGGCAGGTCTTCCGGCTGGTCGAGGCGCCGGGAGCCCTGCCCCGCGTGTTCACCGGAGCCAAGATCGCGGTCGCGATCGCGGTCATCGGGGCGGTCTTCGGCGAGGACGCCGGGGCAACCGAGGGGCTCGGCTTCCTGATCCGGGTGGACAACGCCCAGTTCGAGACCGCGCGGATCTTCGCGTCCGTCGTGATCCTGTCGGGGATGGCGATGCTCCTCTTCGGTCTGCTCACCCTCGCTGAGCGCCGGGTCGTGCGGTGGAGTTAGATACACACCCGTGACGTCCTTTCCCCACAGCCACCGCCGGGCCATCCTCGCGCTCGTCGTCCTCGTCGCAGCCCTAGCCCTGAGCGCCTGTGGCGAGAAATCCGAGGGCGGCGGCGGCGCGAAGCAGAAGCTCACCGTCACGCTCGACTTCTATCCCAACCCCGATCACGCGGGCCTCTATCTGGCCCAGAAGCGCGGGTACTTCTCGGACGCCGGCCTCGACGTCCAGATCCGAACGCCCACCGATCCCGCCGCACCGATCCGCGACGTCGCAAAGGGCCAGACCGACATCGCCATCTCCTACGAGCCCGAGGTCCTGCTCGCCCGCGACCAAGGGTTCGACGTGAAGGCCGTCGGCGCGCTCGTCGACCAGCCGCTGACCTCGCTGATCTGGCTCGGTGGCTCGGGGATCCACAACGTCAGCGACCTGCGGGGGAAGACCGTCGCGACCGCCGGAATCCCGTATCAGGCGGATTTCCTGAAGACGATTCTCGCCCGAGCCGGGGTCAACAGCTCCCAGGTCAAGTCCGTGGGTGTGGGGCTGGGTCTCCTCCCCGCTCTGATCGGCGGCCAGGCGCAGGCGATGCTCGGTGGCTATTCGAACGTCGAGGGAGTCGACCTGCGCGAGCGCGGGCTGCGCCCGACGGTGACCCCGGTCGACAAGCTCGGCGTGCCGACCTACGACGAGCTTGTCCTGGTCGCAAACGGAGATCGGCTGATGCAGGACCCCGAGCCCATCCGGCTCTTCATCGCGGCTCTCGCCCGCGGAACCAACGCAGCGGTCGAGGATCCTGACGCCGCGCTCGCCGCCATCCGCGCGGCCAACCCCGGCCTCGACCCGGCGTTGACCGCGGCCGAGCTGAAGGCGACCCTGCCGCTTCTCGCGCAGGGAAAGGGCACCCCTTTCGAGATGTCGGCCGCGGAGTGGAAGGCCTTCATCGCCTGGATGCGCGACAACGGCCTGATCAGGTCATTGCTGTCGGCATCCGATGCGCTGACGAACGCCTACTTGCCAGGCAACATCCCCGAGTAGGGCGCCACCTGCTCAGTGAGCAGACGCGCGAATTGCCCGGCTGCGACGGGCCGCGAGAAGTAGTAGCCCTGGGCGAAGTCACAGCCGAGGCGCTTCAACTCCGACAGCTGCTCCAGGGTCTCGACGCCCTCGGCGACCACGTCGAGGCCGAGGGCGCGGGCCATGCCGATGATGGCCTCGACGATCGCGGTCCTCTCCTGCTCGATGCCCAGCGCGTCGACGAACGAGCGGTCGATCTTCAGCGAGTCGAGGGGAAAACGGTTCAGGTAGGCGAGCGAGGAGTAGCCGGTGCCGAAGTCGTCGAGGACGAGCGTGACCCCGAGATCCGACAGCGCCCGGAGGTTCTCGGTGACCGCGACAGACTCCTCGACGAGCACGCTCTCGGTGATCTCCAGGTGAAGATGCATCGGCTCGAGGCCGCTCTCGGACAGCGACTCGGCCACGATCGACGGAAGGTCCCGGTGGATCACCTGCCGTGCGGAGAGGTTGACCGAGATGTCGATCGGGCGGGCGTCGGGGCGGATCCCGTGCCACTCGAGGGTCTGCGCGCATGCCCTGTCCTGGACCCAGCGGCCGATTGGCTCGATCAGGCCCGAGTCCTCGGCTACGGGGATGAACTCACCCGGCTGCAAAAGGCCGCGCTCGGGGTGCTGCCAGCGAACCAGTGCCTCGGCGCCGGTCACCTCCCCGGTCGCCAGCGCGACGATCGGCTGGTAGTGCAGGATGAGTTCCTCGCCGTCGATGGCGTGGCGCAACTCCCGCTCCACCTCGAGCCTGCGGACGGCGTGGGCGCGCATGTCCGCGTCGAACAGCTCACAGCGGGCTCGGCCACGATCCTTGGCCCGGTACATCGCCGCGTCGGCGTCGCGGATCAGCGAGTCGGCGTCGGCGCCCGAGTCGGGGCGCGCCACGGCGATCCCGACGCTGGCGGTGACGAAGTGCTCGATTCCTCCGAGTGAAAAGGGACGGTCGAAGGCGGCCGCGACGCGGTCCGCGATGGCGATCGCCTCGCGCTCGTCGGCGAGGTGCTCGACGAGGACGCCGAACTCGTCCCCGCCGAAGCGGGCGACGGTGTCCCCGGGGCGGAGATGCGCCCGCAGCCGCGGCGCGACTGCCCGCAGCAGCTCATCCCCCTTGTGGTGGCCGAGAGAGTCGTTGATCAGCTTGAAGTGGTCGAGGTCGAGGAAGAGCATTCCCACCGGGGCTCCCACCTCCCTGCCGCGCTCCAGGGCCTCGGACAATGTGTCGATGAAGAGGAGACGATTGGGCAGCCCCGTCAGCGAGTCGTGCAGCACTCGGTAGCGGAGCTCCTCATCCGCGGCGCGGCGCTCGATCGCGTCGGCGAGCACGTTCGCGACGGCCTGCACGAAATGCACATCCTGCGGAGTGAACCGGCTGCGCGCGGTCGAGTGCACGTCGAGTACGCCGAACGGCCGGTTCTTGCCGTCGATCACGACGGCGAGGCTGGAGCGAACGCCGAGCACACGTAGCGCCGGCGGCATCGAGAAACGCTCCTCGGCGTTCCAGTCGTCGACGATGACATGCAGGCCCGCCCCGACTGCGGCGCAGGCGTGTGAGTCATGGCCGGCCGACACCCGACCGGATCCGACGCGCTGGTCACCGAGTCCGGTGCGCAACCGCACCGTGCGGCCCTCGGGCGGCAGCTCCCAGATGCAGCCGTGCTGCACGCCCTCGGTCTCGGAGACGAGCTGGACCGCCATCTCCATCAGCTCACTCGGCTCACCCCCTTCCAAAGCCCGTTCGCCGAGCGTGACGACGGCGGCCTGCTGGGCGGCCAGACGCTCGAGGTCCTGCTCGGCCTGCTTGCGCGCGGTGATGTCGTAGAGGACGCCGTGCCAGAGCGATACATCCCCGGGGGCGCGGTCAAGCACCGCCTCGTCGAGGATCCAGACGATCTCCCCCGACTTGGTGAGCATCCGGTAGTCGACCGGCGGAGGAGTTCGGTCCCCGAGAGTCTTCTCGGATTCCTGCGCGAGGACGCGCTCGCGGTCCCCCGGGTGGAGACAGCTGGCCCAAAGCTCAGGGTCGGCCAGCCACTCCTCGGCTGTGTAACCGAGGATGTCCTCGATCCGCGGGCTTACGTAGCGCCACGCCCCGTCCTCTCCTATCTCAGCCGTGTAGACGATCGCCGGTAGCCGCTCGACGAGGTCACGGTAGTTCGCCTCGGCCTCTTTTCGAACCTTTATCTCGGTCTCGGCTCGGTGCCGCAGCGCCCGCTCCTCTGCGACCGACCGGATCACCTTCAGTCCCATGGCGAGAGTCCGGGCGATGGCGCGGAGGTGGGAGGCGGCGCCCGGGCCGAACGCCCCCGACCCCCCTCGCACGAGGAGGAGAACATCGCCGCGCGAGCCCTCGATGGCGGTGGAGAGAACCGAGCAGTGGCCGATGCCCGGCAGCTCCATCTCGCAACTCTCGTCGGCGTCGACAGTTGCGAGCAGCGACTCGCACCGGGCAGCGGACACCTCACCGACGGCTGCCGTCAACCTGCCATCACGGACGACGGTGGCCAGCTCGGTTCGAAACGCCGAGGCGGCGCTGTCGACTGCGGCCTCGAGGGCCTCCTTCTCGTCCTCCGCCCGGGACACCCGGTCGAGTAGCTGAGCCAACTGCTCGACTGGCCAATCCCGCTCGGAGGCCGGTTGGTTTCCGGCGCTGGCCACATGGGACCTATCGGCAGATCTCCGAACAGCTTTATTTGAAGAACGTCCGGTTCAGACCGTATTGCTCGAAGGCGGCGCCATGACCGGGACTATCGCCGGGCGCTCGGGAACGTAGGCCGCCGCCTCGTCGGCCGCGGCGAGCAGGCCGGTGATCTCCTCCGGGGGCAGGGGCCGGGCGAACAGGTAGCCCTGGGCGAAGTCGCAACCGAGCCCGTTCAGCTCCGCGAGCTGCTCGGTCGTCTCCACGCCCTCTCCCACCACGTCGAGGCTCAGGGCGCGGGCCATGCCGACGATCGCGGCGACGATCGCCTCCGCCTCGGGCTCGGTGCCGAGCCCCTCGATGAACGAGCGGTCGATCTTCAGCGAATCGAATGGGAACCGGTGGAGATAGGCCAGCGAGGAGTACCCGGTCCCGAAGTCGTCCAGGGCGATCCGCACGCCGAGGGCGTGCAGGGCGCCGATGGCGGTCTCGGCCACCCCGGAGTCCTCCATGAGGACCGTCTCGGTGATCTCGAGGCACAGGTGACCCGGGTCGAGCCCGGTTCGCACGAGGACGTCGGCGACCGTCTGGGCGACGTCGGGGCGGGCTACCTGGCGTGCGGAGAGGTTGACCGAGACGTCGAGCGGACGGGCGTCCGGGCGGAGCTGTTGCCAGGCGAGAACCTGGAGGCACGCCTGCTCCTGCACCCAACGCCCGATCGGCTCGATCAGGCCCGATTCCTCGGCGACGGGGATGAACTCGCCGGGCTGGAGCAGGCCCCGCTGGGGGTGGCGCCACCGGACCAGCGCCTCGACGCCGGTGATCGAACCGCCGGGCAGCGCGATGATCGGCTGGTAGTGGAGGATCAGCTCCTCCCGGTCGATCGCCAGGCGCAACTCGCGCTCGACGGCTAGGCGCTCGATCGCCCGCGTCTTCATCGCGTGGTCGAAGACCTCGATGCGGGCCCGGCCCTGGTCCTTGGCGCGGTACATCGCGGCGTCGGCGTTGCGGATCAGGGATACGGCGTCGTCATCAGCCACTGGGCCCGGGGCGGCGCTCGCGAGCCCCACGCTGACCGTGATGAAGTGCTCCACTCCCTCCAGCACGAACGGCGCCTCGAAGGACGCGGCGATCCGCTCCGCGATACGAACGGCGTCCTCGTCACCACCGACCTCATGAGCGAGGACGCCGAACTCGTCTCCGCCGAAGCGGGCCACCGAGTCCCCCGGGCGGAGCTGGCGGCGCAGCCGCGGCGCGATCGCGCTCAGCAGGTCGTCCCCGGCGTGGTGGCCGAGCGAGTCGTTGATCAGCTTGAAGCGGTCGATGTCGAGGAAGAGGACGGCCACCGAGGTGCCGCTCGCGAAACCCGAAGCCAGCGCGGCCGCGACCGACTCCTCGAAGAGACCGCGATTCGGCAGGCCCGTGAGGGGGTCGTGGAGGACCTGCTGGCGGAGCTCCTCGTCGGCCCCGTGGCGGCGTTGGGCGCCCGCGAGGATGCCCGCCGCGGTGGAAAGGAAGTGGGTGTCCTCGGCATCGAAGCGGCCCGGCGACGTCGAGTGCACGTCGAGCACGCCGAAGTGCGAGTCGCCGTCCCCTTCGATGGCGACCGCGAGCGAGCTCCTGATCCCAAGGCCCTTGAGGGCGTCCGGCATGACAAGGCGCGTCTCCCGGTCCCAGTCGGCGACGACGAGGGGCTCGCCGGCGCCAACGGAGGCGACATGCGTCCCCGGACCGGCCGACAGAAGCCTCCAGTCGGAGATGCCCCCCTCGACCCGCAGGCCGGCCCGCAGCATCAGCGGCCCTCCGCCCTCCTGCCGCTCCCAGACGAAGCTCTGCTCGACGCCGTCGATCTTGGCGGCCAGCGAGACCGCGGCCTGCAGCAGGGCGTCGGCGCCGGACCCGACGAGCGCACCCTCGGCAAGCTGGGCGATCGCCCCCTGGCGGGCGGCCGTGCGTTCGAGGTCGTGCTCGACCGCCTTGCGGTCGGTGATGTCGTGGAGCACGCCCTTCCAGACCTTCGAGCCGTCACTCGCCTCGCCGAGGACCGCGCGATCCGCAAGCCAGACGAGGCGCCCGTCGCGAGAGATCATCCGGTACTCGACCGCCGGGGGCTCCGAGTCGCAGAAGAGCGTCATGTGGTGGCGCCACTGCACGCGATGGCGATCGTCGGGGTGGGCATGGGCGGCCCAGAGCTCCGGGTCCGCGACCAGCTCCTCGGCCGGCACGCCGAGCAGCCCCTCGATCCGCGGCCCGATGTGGCGCCAGCGCATCTGGCTGCCCTGATCCGCGATATACGGCACGGCGGGAAGCTCAGCGAGGAGATCCTCGAGATCGGCTTGAGACGTCACAAGCCTCTCATCGACCCGAAACACCGAGCGCTTGAGGCAGGCGAAGCGCGGCCGCAAGCACCCGCAACCGGACGAAGAGCAGATAAGGCACCGGCCTGGTGCTCGATCTGCTCCTCAGCGCCGGCGCGGTCTCAGGCGGCATGCACGAACGGGAGCGGCGGGCCCTGAGCCACCAGCTTGTGCAGGCCGTTGAGGGTGAAGACACCGGCGAGGCCGCGGAACGGCGCGTAGGGCGCGTAGAACTCCTCGACCTCCTCCACAGTGGCGCGACGCCCGAGCCCGGCCAGATGGCCCACGAGCTTGATGTAGCCGAGGTCGCCGGCCGGCAGCGAGTCGACCTCGCCGCGGCCGTAGAGGCCGAGGCACTGGACGGTCCAGGGGCCGATGTTCGAGATCCTGTTCAGGCGATCGTCGGCCTCGGGAAGCCCGGGATCGCAGCGAGCCAGGGCGATCTCGCGCGCGACGGCACGCAGAGCTATCGCGCGGCGGCCGGCGAGATCCATCCCCTCGAGCTCGGCCGGCGCGCGCCCGGCCATGGTCGCCGGGCAGGGGACGTCGCGCAGGAACCCACGACCGATTCTCGCCAGCGGTCCCCATCCGCGCACGATCCGGCGCTGGATCTCCCCCGCCCGCGAGGTCTCGATCAGCTGCTCGGTCACCGCCCAGGCGATGGCCTCCCACGGCCAGGGCCGGCGCCGTGGGCGAAGCCAGGGATTGCGCTTGAGCAGCGGACCGAGCAGGGTGTCGCCCCGGAAACGCTCGGCGAACTCGGTCAGGTCGTCGTCAACGGCCAGCGCGAAGCGCATCCGCTCGATCGCCTCGGCGAGCTGCACCCGTCCCGCAGGACCCTCCGGGACATCGACGCCGGCGAGCGGCTTTCGCTCGATGCATGCCGGCGGCAGCGATTCGGCACGAAACCTCACGCAGTCGGCAGCCGGCTGCCAGGCGCGAACCAGAACCGGGCGCCCATCGACATGAAGCATCCGCGAGGCGATCCCCCGGTCGACCCTCATGACGCCGTCCATCCCGCCTCGCGGGGGCAGCCGGTATGGCCAAGCGGGGCGTACCGCCACCTCCAGAGGGGATGAGCTCGAGTTCAACGATCCAGCAGGTGCACGTCGATCAGGAATGATCGGCTGGCGACGACACCCGGCATCCCCTTGCTGCTGTTACGCCTGGCGACACCGCGCGAGCGCTTGTTGCTCTTTCCGACGGCGCCGACCGCGCGTACCGCGGCGACCGTCACAGCTCCTGCGAGGACGCCTCCCGCCGCGGCGATGGCCGCGGTGCGGACGTCGGCGCGAATCACCGGTGAGGACTCGGGGCGAGGCTCGAGCGCGCGGACCGGAGCGCCGGTGCCAGGCTCCGCGTCCTCCTCGGCGACGACCTCCGCCTCGATCTCATGCTCGCGTTGCGCCGTCTTGCTCACTGAGAGTGACTCTAGTGGGTCTCCCGGAGGCGTCGCGCCGGGGCACAATGCCCCGGATCACTCAGGTGCCGGCCGCGGCCAGGGCCTTCTCGTAGATCCGGTAGCGCTTCGTGATGACCCCGCCCATGCCCTCCATGGCGCGGTTCATCGGCCCGTTCGTCTCCAGGATCCAGCCCATCTCTCCGCCGATGATCCCCTTGCCGCGCTGGTGGGCGTTGATGTTCGCGTTCTCGAGGTGTCGGAGGTAAAGACCAGCAGCCACGCCCGTGTGCCGGTAGGCGCTTTTGACGCCGAGCGCAAGCACCCGGCATTGGTCGATCCTGAGGCGACCCGCCAGGATCTTGGCCCACCCGAACGGCAGCAGTCTCCCGTTCGCCCTCGCCAGAGCCTGGTTGATGTCCGGCAGGGTCAGCGCCGCGCCGAGGACCTCGCCGTCGCGCTCGGCGATGAAGGTCCAGTCCTCGTCGATCACGAGCTTCAGGTTCTTCGCCTGGAACCTGACCTCGGCGTCGGTGACCGGCACGAAGCCCCAGTTGTCGCCCCACGCCTCGTTGTAGACCTCCTGGAACCGCCTGACCTCGTTCTCGAGGTCGGACTTGCGCATGTTGCGGATCGTGATGCCCTCCTCGTCGAGAGCCTTCTTGGCGGCGGTGTGGATGGATGGGTCGAACGCCTCTCCCTCCTTCAGCTCACCGAACTGCAGGTCCCACATCAGGAGGTCGATCGCCTTGGCGAACCCGGCGGACTCGATGTGCCCGGCGTAGTGGGCCGGGTGCCACGGCTCGAGGATCCGCGGCGGGCGGTCGAATCCCTCGATGAGGATGCCCAGCTCATCGTTGGTCGTGAAGTCCATCGGGCCGACGATCCGGGACTTGCCCCTCCCGGCGACCCACTCACAGGCGGCGTCGAGGAGCGCCTTCGCGACCGCCGGGTCGTTTGCCGCCTCGTAGAAGCCGAACATGCCGTCGGCATCGGACTGGAACTCGTCCCAGCGCCGATCCACCTGCGCCGTGATGCGGCCGACGACCTCGCCCTCGCGCTCGGCGAGCAGGTACTCGGCCTCCGCATGCTCGAAGTAGGGGTTCTTGGCGCGGTTGAGGAACTCCATGCGCTCGAAACGAAGCGGGGCGACCCAGTTCTCCTGGGCGGCATGGAGCCGATAGGGAACGCCGACGAAGCGCCGCAGGTCGCGCTTGGTCTGAACGGGACGGATCGAGATGGACGCCATTCGGGTGACAAACTTACGCCATGCCCGAATCTGAAACCAGCGCCGCTCAAGCCCCGGTCGACGTCTTCGCGAAAGCCCGCAAGCACGAGCGCCTCGAGCAGCTCGAGGCTGCGAAGGAAGGTGACCTCCTCCCCTACTTCCGCCTGCTCACCTCCCAGGCGGGCCCGGTGGTCGAGATGGAGGGCCGGGAGACGATCATGCTCGGCTCCAACAACTACCTCGGCCTCACCGACGATGACCGCGTCAAGCAGGCGGCCCGGGATGCGCTCGAGACCTACGGAACCGGCGTAACGGGCTCGCGCCTGCTCAACGGCACGACACCGCTGCACCTCGAGCTCGAATCAGAGCTGGCGGAGTGGATGCAGACCGAGGACGCGATCGTCTTCACCACGGGCTACCAGTCGAACGTCGGCTGCATCGGGACGATCCTCGGCCCCGGCGACACGGTGATCTGCGACTCCGGCGACCACGCGTCGATCCTCGACGGCTGCCGGCTATCCGGAGCCAAACTGCGGCCGTTTCGCCACAACCGCATGGACAAGCTGGAGCGGATGCTCGACCGCAGTGCGGCCGATGGAGGCGGCGTCCTCGTCATCGTCGACGGCGTCTACTCGATGGAGGGGGATCTCTGCGACCTCCCGCCCGTTGTGGAGCTGTGTCAGCGCCACGGGGCGCGTCTGATGGTGGACGAGGCACACGGGGTCGGGGTCCTCGGGGAGCGTGGCGCGGGCGCCTGTGAGCTCTACGGGCTGGAGGACTCGGTCGACCTCCGCATGGGCACCTTCTCCAAGAGCTTGGCCTCCTGCGGTGGATTCATCGCCGGCCCCGCCGACGTGATCGAGTACCTGCGGATCTCGTCGCGCTCGTTCATCTTCAGCGCTTCGGCGGTCCCGGCCGCGGTCGGCGCCGCTCTCGGCGCCCTGCGGGTGATTCGCTCCGAGGGGCCGGCCCTGTTCGAGTCGCTGCTCAGCAACGCCGCCTACCTGCGCAAGGGCCTGCGCGACCTCGGCCTCGCCGTCATCGAGCCCGGCACACTCCCGGACGGCAGCGAGGCGACCACGCCCGTCGTCCCCGTCTCCGTCGGCGAGGATTGGCAGGCCGTGCTGCTCTGGAAGGCGCTATTCGATGCGGGCGTCTACACGAACGTCGCGATCCATCCGGCGGTCCCACCCGGCGGCGCTCTCCTGCGAACCAGCCTGATGGCGACCCACGAACGCGACCACCTCGACCGCGCGCTGGGCATCTTCGAGTCGGTCATCGCCGACTTCCCGGACCTGCCGAGAGCCTGACCCCGAGAACCTGACCGTCTCTCAGCAGAGGGCTGGGTGACGGTCGGTCGGCGGGACGGGTGTGCCCGCGAGCGAGACTGTCCTCGCGGAGCGGGTGCGCCCGGTCCTCGTCCCGGAGTTGCGCGAGCCTCCCCCGCTTGGGGGACTTTTCGGCTTGTCCAGATCCGGACAAATGAAAACGAGTTGTGAAAAAGATGCTCTTAGCGGGTCGGCTGTCTGGCCAAAGGGGGGAATCGTTTGACGAGCCAAGAGGCGGACGCATACCTTCGTTCCCTCGCGTCGTGGAGAGACCGAGACCGGAGCTTCAAAGGAGAGGAAGCTCAATGGACGGTTTCTGGGCAAGGAGTGGCGCGAGGACCCAGTCGACCAAACCTCAAGAGGGAGGACCCTTCCGTGGAAGTTGCATCGATCGCCCCTGAACGCATTTCCGAGACCGTCGACCCCGCTCCGCAGCACATGGAGGCGCTGGCCCGGGCCAACCGTGTCCGTCTGGCTCGTGCAGAGCTCAAGCGCTCGGTCAACCGGGGTGACGCCGATGCCTGGGAGATCGTCATCGAGAATCCCTGGCAGGCCTCGAGCATGAGCCTCGCCGAGCTTCTGAGGAGCCAGCGTCGCTGGGGCCGGACGCGGGCGCGCAAGTTCCTCAGCCAGCTCTCGCTGTCTGAGAACAAGCGGGTCGGTACCTTGACCCACCGCCAGCGAATGATGCTGGCGAACGAGCTCCGCGCCAAGGTTGCAGGCTGAGCAGCCGCCCGGGCGGGCGCACCGGTGGCGGCCCCGCCCGGACCGGCCGGCTCCGCGCGGATCGGCCTCGCCCGCGTAGACGAGGTCTCAGCCCCGCAGCCCGCCGATCTTGAAGGAGAGGCCGCCGGAGGCGCGGCGGAACACGGCACGCAGCCAAAGCGCGGTTGCAACGAAGGCGAGCGCTCCGGCGATCAGGCAGATCAGCAGGATCAGGCCCGAGTAATAGAAGAGTCCGCCGACGACGACCACGAAGACGACGCCGGCCAAAAGCAGCGTGTGGGAGCGGTAGCCGGCCAGATGCTCGCGGAGCGTCAACTCGAGCCCTCCGAGGCACGCAAGCCCCACTCCGACCGTGACGAGCTTCGGGCTGGCCTTGACGACGCCGACGATCAGGATCACCAGGGCGACGAGGATGCTCAGCTCCTGGAGAGGGAACGACCCCCAGGGTGCGGGCGGGCGCTCCTCGCGCTCGCGCTCGCGCTTCGACTTCTTCGGCGCGGGCTCGACCGCTCGGCGCGACTCGGAGCGACGGGCGGGCTGCGGGGCGCGGTAGTCCGACGAGGACCGTCGCCGCCCCTTGCGCTTACGAGACTTTGATTTCGCCACTTTGGTGCGGGACGCCGGATCTCGGCGCCCCGTTCATAAGGGGCAACCCGACGAGAGCTTGACTCTCCACCAGCCCATGAGGAACCCGAAGATGCCCCAGCGCGGGCGGGAGTGCCAGTGGCGGCAGCCACGTTCGCCGATGTCCTCGTTCGATACGCGGACCCACTTGAAGCGCTCGGGCTCGGCCAGCATCCGCTCGATCAACTCACGGTTTCGCTCCTCGACCTCTGCAACCTCCTCCAAAAGGCTGGTGACGTCGGCGAGGCGCTGGGCCAATGAGTCGCGCACCGCTTCCAGTTCTCCCACGCCGAGAATGCGGGGACCACCGACGGACGGAACGGTCCACGTGAGCTGCTTGCGGGGGAAGGCAGATGCGAAGAGCTCACCGAGGCGGTGTTCGAGGCGCGCGGTCTGGCGGCGAAGCTCGGCGCGGGCCAGCGCCTCGTCGCCCTGCTGGAGACCGACAACCCGTTCGGTCTGCCTCCTCCGCATACCTCGTTCGATGAGGTCAGGCATAGCTCCGCATTCTAGACGAAGCCGAGCACGGCCGAGGCAGTCCACAGCGCTTCCTCGATCGCGATCTGCGGAACGCCCTTGACTCCGACCGCTGCGATGGCGATCGACCTGGTGCCCGAGCCGACCCCCCTTCCCTCCCCTATCCGCCCGAAGAGGATTGCGAGAGGCCGATCCTGATCGGCGACCACCAGGGTCCCGGCCGGCAGCGACCCGGCCTGTCCGTCGAGCACCTCCCCCGGAGCGGAGAGCCGGATCCCCAGAGGGCCGGTGAAGGCGTCGCGGTCGAATGCCACCAACGCAACCCCGGTCTCCACCGTCGCGATCGTGATCGCGTCGTCGAGTCGGTTGCGGCTGCGAAACCCGCCTTCGGTCATCCGCTTCAGCGCCAGCGCCTCGACCGGCGTGCGGGTCTGATCGGGGTCGAGGCCGATGTGGCGGAAGAAGACCCGGTAGGCCCAGGGGATCGGGCGCTCGCGCAGATGAACCGCGTGGGCGCCGTGCATCCGGTTCGACAGTTCCTGCAGCCGCGCTTTGACCGCCGCCGGGCTCTTCCGGGCCGGGCCCTTCCCGAGGACCCAGGAGATGGAGATCCCCGGGAACTCCGACGAGACGGTCTCGGCGATCCAGCCCTGCTCGGGGTCCGGCTCGTCGTGCGTCGCCATCATCCCTCCGCCGCCCGGCGCTCGGACGCTTTGATCAGGAAGCGGACGCGGTCACCGAATTGTCTTGGCGTGAGCTCACCGACGGTCGCCTGCTCGAGCAGCCCGCCCGGATACGCGAACAAGAACGTCGGGCAGAGTCCGACACGGTAGATGTTGGCGACGGCACCGTCGGAGTCGATGCCGACGGGCATCTTCCAGCCACGGTCACGGATCAGGTCGCGCACCGTGTCCCGGTCGTCTCGCACGTTCAGCGACAAGAAGTTGACCCGGCCGCGGAAGCGCTCATAGGCGGCGCTGACGATGTCCTGCTGGGCTTCGCAGTCACCACCCTTGGTGAACCAGAACGAGATGACGAGCGGCTTGTCGAACAGATCGCAAACCCGGATCGCTCCCGGGAGTTCAACCCGGCAGGCAGGAGTGCGTTTCGAGCCGCTCGGGCACGGAAGCTGTGATGTCTCGCAGTCGTCCTGGGCGATGTTCGCGTCGCCCACCAGCGAGCTCATCGCCGCCGGAACCGCGAACTCCGGCAGCGGCAGGTCCGTCTGATCGGGATCGAGCCCGAGCGTTCCGGCATCCCGCGTCGTGATCATGTTCGCGAAGGCGATCAGGATGAGGACGAGAAAGGCGATCCCGACGAAGAGCGAGTAGCGGCCACCCGGCTTCGGCGTCGGGCCCAGGGTGCGGCGCCCCGCGACCGAGGGGCTCGCGTCCTTCTCTGACTCCTCGCGCCCGGTCACGCTCTGGCGGACCGCTCCGCCCAGACGAGAGCCGCCGGCAGCACCAGCATCACCCCGAGAAGCGCGACGCCCAGGTCGACGACGGTGATGACGCCGAAGTCCCGGAGCATCCGGATGTCAGAGGCGGTGAGGGCCGCGAAGCCGGCTATGGCGGTTACTCCCGACGCCGCGACCGCGGCGCCGGTGCGCTCGTAGGCACGCCGGAGCGCCTCGCCGATCGAGCGGCCCCCGCCCCGCTCCTCGTGGTAGCGGGCGGCCAGAATCACGCTGAACTCGGTCGATATGGCTATCACCAACGCACCGAGCGCGGCTGACATCGGGTTGATCGGGATGTCCATCGCCACGAGGACGAGTGCCGACCATCCCGTGGCCAGCACGATCGGCACGAGTGGCACGAGCGCCCTGGCCCACGACCGGTAGACCGCGAGCAACACCAGCGCCACCGCGAGAAGGCCTGCGAGGGTGAGCCAGTACCGGCTGTCGGAGATATCGGTCGCGGACTCCGAGGCGAGAACGGGCAGCCCCGCGAGCGTCACCTCGACACCGGGAGGCGGCGGGTCGCCCAGCCCGGGAGGATCGATCGCCCCGCGGACGCGATCGATCAGATCCTGTTGGGCCTCGAGGCTCTGCGTACGGATGCCGAAGGCGATGTTCGCGGTGTTGCCGGGCTCGCCGGTCTTCGGATTGGTCGTGATGACGCCCCTCAGGTCGTATGCGGGCAGGGCGGCGATCAGCGCGCGCACGCGGTCCCGGGTCACTCCCCGCTCAGGACTCGTGAGGAAGTCGGTGAGGGCCGGACCGGGGCACAGCTCCGCCTGCGAGCAGGCGGGATCCTTGCCGCCGAAGCCGTTGGCTTCGAGGACGCGCTGCTTGAACCGGCTCATCCACTCGATCAGGGCCGGGTCAGTGAGATCCGGCGCCTGCACCAGAACATCGAGCTCCCCCGAGCTGCCGGTGGCCGCCTGCAGCTCGTCGAGGTCCCGCACGGCCGGCAGGTCGCGCGGGACCAGTTCCCGGATGTCGGAGACGGTCTTCGTCTGCGTCCCGGCGACCCAACCGCAGACCGCCAGAGCGATCGCGGCGACCAACACCCGGCCGGGGTTCGCGATCGAAACGGCGAGAGCGCCTCGCCCGGAAGAGGCGAGCGAGCGCCCGGCGCGCTCTCGGAGCGCCGTGAGACGGACCGGTGCCCGGCTGGCGAGACGACCGGGCGCCCGCCGGGCTCGGCCCCGGCCGCTCGCTCCGGCGCCGGAGGCGGCCGACCGCGAGGACCGAAAGCTGAGTGCTGCGAACCCCGCCGTCATCGCCAGGACGAATGCGACTCCGATTCCGAAGACCAGAAGCAGCCCGAAGCTCCGGACCATCGGCGTCGGCGAAAGCTGGAGCACGGCAAACCCCGCGGCCGTCGCCAGGCATGCGGTGCCGACGACCGGGGCGCTCCGCATGGCCGCCTGGCCCGCGGCGGCGGCTCCGGTGGCTCCTCCCTCCACCTCCTCGTCGAACCGCGCCTGGAGCTGGATCGCGTAATCCACGGCGAGGCCGATCAGGACCGGAGCGACAGCGATCGACGCCATGGTCAGGCGCCCTCCGGTCAGGCTCAGCGCCCCGAAGGTCACGGCGGCGGACCCGAGAGCGAGCACCAGCGGAAGCAGACGCAGGCGCGAACGGAACACCAGGAGGAGGGTCAGCGCCATCACCAGGATGGCGGCAGCGAAGAGCGTGAAGAGCGCGCCCTGCAGGACATCGGCGAGGCCCTGCACGACGATCGGGGCGCCCGAGACGACGTAGCTGCCGTCGGTGAGCTCGAAGCACGGCTCGGGGACGCCCTTGACCGCGCAGGCCTTGCGGGGTGTCGTGTCGTTGACGGCTTCCCGAATCAAGTCGAGGGCCCGGTTTCGCTCGGAGTCAGAGAGGCCGGGCCGCAGCCGGATGATGATCTGGGCCGACTGGCTGTTTGGGAAGAGGTAGGAGAGCTTGCCCTTCGGGACCCCGCCGACCTTCGTGTTGTCGAAGACGACGGTCGAGATGAAGTTCGGGTTGTCGAGGGTCGGGAGCTTCAGGTCCAGGCCGTATTGCGCCGCGATCCGGACCAGCTTGGTCTGGAAGCCCTGCAACACCTGGCTCGCGGCAGCCTGGCCGACTTGCTCCGCCTCGCTCTTGGTTGCACCCTGGGCGAAAGCCCGCTCCGCCGCGGCCTGCCCCGCTTTCTGCGCGTTCTGCTGCGCGTCCTTGTAGCCGGCGCCGAACTGATCCTGGATGCCGATCACGGCCTGGTTCAGGAAGGTGGCCGGTCCGGTCACCAGCTTGACCGGGTGAAGCTCGGCAAGCTCGGTGCAGGCGCCGGGAAGCGGCTTCACCTTCTTCGGTGGGTTCGCGGCCAGGCAACCCTCAAGGCGCAGCAGGCGCCCGAGGTTCGAGGTCTGCAGAAGGTTGTTGAGGTCGTCGCGGACGAGGATCACAACCGGGTCATCCCCGAAGAGCTGTCGCACGCGCTCTGAAGCCTTGAAGCTCGACGTGTTCGAGTCGACGAGCGTGTCGGTTCCCGCGTCGGTTGTGAGCCGCGTCGCGCCGAGAGCAGCGGCGATCGCGATGACGGCACAGGCAATCAGCACCGCCTTGGCGTGCCGCACAGACCATGCAGCTATCGACCCGAGCCTTCGTCCCGCCATCACCGAATGGATGCTACGGGCGGGCGGGCCGTGAAGCGCACCCCGCCGCGGGGTTAATCCATCGCCAATGGGCCGCGCTCAGCAGCCCGAGGCCGGGCTGAGACGGATCCTGGAGTAGCCGGCCTCCAGCAGCGGAACTTGATGAGGCCCAAACCTCAGCGCCGGGTGCCGGATGACGAGCATGGACCGGTCCTTGGACAGGCGAGATTCGAGGTGAGCGAAGAAGCCCCTCACGCCAAGGCGATGTTGTGCTCCTCGTTCCTGTTGAACACGTATTCGTGGAAGTTGATCCAGGAGGCTCCGATCACGCCGGGCCTGAACCGACGGGTAACAGGCAGGTCGACCTTGAGCTGGGCGATCGACGCTTCCCGAAGGTCGAGCGCGCGGTCAAGCTTCAGGTTGAAGACGCCGAGCGAGTAGAGCCCCGTCCGCGGCCCGCCGCACTTGTGGACCGCAAACGAGCCGGGCTGCCTCGGGATCCCCTTGAACTTGAATAGATCTGCGGCGCCCTGGACACGCCAGGCCGATGCGCCTGCGGGCCCGATCGCCACCGCCACCGCAAGCAGCGCAAGGACGCCGAGGACCTTCCGACCCCTCACCGGGGTCAGTCCATCGCGAGCGGGCCGTCAACGTCCGCGTTGAGGAACTGGGAGACGAATTCGTTCTCCGAGTTGAACAGCTCCTCCTTCGGACCCGACTCGACGATCTTGCCCTTCCAGAGCACCGCGATGAAGTCAGCGATGCGCCGAGCGGTGCCGAGGTCGTGGCTGATCACCATGTAGCAACCGCCGTTCTCCTCGTGGACCTCGCGAATCAGCTCGCAGAGAAGCGCGGTCCGGACGGGGTCGAGCCCCGAGTCCGGCTCATCGAACATGACGATGGCGGGGTCGAGCACCAGGGCCCTCGCGAAGCCGGCGCGCTTGCGCATGCCCCCCGACAGCTCATTGGGCATCTTGAACTGAGCCTCGGTGAGACCGACCTCCGCCAGCCGGCGGTTAC
>JBBSQE010000027.1:0-19084 GCA_038258095.1 Solirubrobacterales bacterium
GCGGAGAAGCGGGATGTCCGCGCCGCGGTACTGGTTGTCGGCGTCGGTGTTCACGATCACGTCGGCGCCGAGCTTGAGGGAAGCGTCCAGACCCGCCTGGAACCCGGCGGCCAGGCCCTTGTTGTTGGTCAGCCGCACGACGTGCTCGACGCCGTTCTCGCGCGCAACCTCGACCGTGCGGTCGGTGGAGCCGTCGTCGATGACGAGGACCTCGACTTCGTCGATTCCGGCGATCTCACGCGGCAGGTCGGCGAGGGTCCGCGGGAGGGTTTCCTCCTCATTCAGGCAGGGAATCTGGATGATCAGCTTCATCAGGAACGGCAAGCGTAGCCGCGCATCGCTACCTTGTCCGCTTGCCCGACGAAGCCGTGATCGAAGCCTCGGGCCTGGGAAAGGCCTTCGGAGACGTGCAGGCCCTGGCCGACGTCGATCTCTCGGCCTCGGAGGGGACCGTGTTGGGCCTGCTCGGGCCCAACGGGGCGGGCAAGACGACCGCGGTCCGGATCCTCACCACCCTGCTCAAGCCGGACACGGGCTCGGCGAGGGTCGCCGGCCACGATGTCGTCAGAGATGCCACTGAGCTGCGCGCCGACATCGGTCTCGCCGGGCAGTACGCCGCCGTGGACGAGAACCTGACGGGGGAGGAGAACCTGACGATGGTCGGGCGGCTTTACCACCTGGGCCGTGCGGCCGCGAGGAATCGCTCGGCCGAGCTGCTGGGGCGGTTCGACCTCGAGGACGCATCCGGGCGGCTGGTGAAGACCTACTCGGGAGGGATGCGGCGCCGACTCGACCTCGCTGCCGCGCTGGTGATCCGCCCGGCCGTCGTGTTCCTGGACGAGCCGACGACTGGCCTCGACCCGCGCAGCCGCCTCGCCCTCTGGGAGACGATCGAGGACCTCGTGGCGGAGGGGACGACGGTCCTGCTGACGACCCAGTACTTGGACGAGGCCGACCGCCTCGCCGACCGGATCGCCGTTCTCGATCACGGCGGCGTCATCGCTGAGGGCACTTCCGATGAGCTGAAGGGCCAGGTGGGAGGAGAGCGCCTGGAGGTTCGCCTCGAGGATCGCGAGGACTGCGAGAAGGCCGTTGCGGTGCTGGCAGAGCTTGGCTCGGAGCGCCCTGCTTTCGAGGACGACGTCGTGCGGGCGCCGATTGCCGATCGGCGCGGAACGATCGCGGAGGCCGTGAGGCGCCTCGACGCGGCCGATGTCGGCATCGACGACATCGCGCTCCGCCGCCCGACTCTCGACGACGTGTTTCTGAGCCTCACGGGTCACGCCGCGGAGGAAGAGGAGACAGAGGAGGCATGACGGCGCTCGGTGACGTGCTCGTCCTCGCTCAGCGCAACCTGCGGCGCATCCCGCGCAATCCGGACCTGCTGATCTCCTTCACGGTCCAGCCGGTCATGTTCGTGCTGCTCTTCGTCTATGTGTTCGGCGGCGCGATCTCGACCCCCGGCCTCGATTACGTCGACTTCCTGATGCCGGGGATCATCGTGCAGACGATGGCGTTCGGAGGTTTCGTGACGGCGATCGGGCTGTCCGAGGACCTGAGCAAGGGCCTGATCGACCGCTTCCGCTCACTTCCGATGAGCCGCGGTGCTGTGCTCGCCGGCCGCACCCTCGCCGATGTCGGCACCAACGTCGTCTCGCTGATCGTGATGCTGACCGTGGGAATCATCGCCGGCTTCTCCTTTTCGACGTCGGTCCTCGACGTCACCGCGGGGATCTTCCTGATGTTGCTCTTCGGCTACGCCTTTTCATGGGTGTTCGCCTGGGTCGGGCTCACCGCGTCTTCCAGCGAAGCCGCCCAGGCGATCGGGTTCATCGCCGTCTTTCCGCTCACCTTCGCCTCGTCGGCCTTCGTTCCACCGGACACCATGCCCTCCTGGCTGCAGGCCTTCGCCGACGCCAACCCGATCACCACGGTCGTTGACGCCGCCCGTCACCTCTTCGTCGGCACTCCGGCGGGGACGGACGTCTTCTTCGCCTTCGTTTGGACGATCGGGATCACGGTCGTCTTCGCCACTCTGGCGATCGCCAAGTACCGGAGCGCCATCAGCAAATAACGGGGGCGTATAGTGGTGGTTGACTGACCAGTCAATCAACCGTCTCGAGGAGCCTCTGATCGCCGATTCGGGTGCACCCGCCGAGCAGCAGTTCATGAGCCGCGCGCTGGGTCTCGCCGCGGCGGTCGATACCGCTGCGGTCACACCCAACCCTCGCGTCGGCGCCGTGGTCGTCCGCGACGGGGAGGTCATCGGACAGGGCGCTCACGAGCGGCTCGGCGGTCTGCACGCCGAGCGAGCGGCGCTCCTCGACTGCGAGAGCCGCGGCCACAGCCCCGAGGGGGCGACGATGTACGTCACGCTCGAACCCTGCACCCACGAGGGCCGCCAGCCACCGTGCACGGAGGCGATCGTGGCGGCGAGGATCGCCCGCGTCGTCGTCGCATCCGGCGATCCGAGCGCCAAGGCCGCCGGCAGGGGGCCGGCGTTCCTGAGCGAGGCCCGGATCGAGGTCGACCAGGCCGAGGCTGGAGCGGAGGAGCGCGTGCTGGCCGAAGCCCTGAACCAGCCCTTTCGCAAGCACTCGCTGACCGGACGGCCCCTCGTGACCCTGAAGGTCGCCACCAGCCTTGACGGCCGTGCCGCAACCTCCTCCGGGGACTCGAGGTGGATCTCGGGATCGGAGAGCCGCGAGCTCGGACACCGCTGGAGAGCGGCCTCGGATGCCGTCGCCGTCGGGATCGGAACCGCGCTCGCCGACGACCCGCTGTTGACGGCCCGCGATGTGGAGGCTCCCCGGCAGCCCCTGCGAGTGGTCTTCGACTCGAGCGCCCGGCTCCCGACGACCGGAAAGCTTCTGTCAACCCTTGACGAAGGCCCCGTGCTGGTCATCGCGGGGCCGGAGCCCGAGCCGGCTCGCGCCGACGAGCTGCGCGCCGCCGGAGCCGAGGTCTTCTCCGCGGCCGGGGACTCGACGGCCGAGCGCATCGAGGCCGGCCTCGCCGAGCTCGGCCGCCGCAGGGTGACCAGCCTCCTCGTCGATGGCGGCCCGACCCTCTGCGCGGCGATCCTCGAGGCCGGCGAGGTCGATGTCATCCGCCAGTTCGTCGCTCCGGTTCTGCTCGGAGGCGACCGCCTCGCGATCACGGCCCCAGCCGCCGGCGCGGTTTCGGAAGGAACCCGCGCCGTTTCGCTCACGGCCGAGGAGATCGGCTCCGACGTTCTGCTCACGGCCCGGCTGCGAGAGTGGTGACGTGTTCACGGGTCTGATCGGGGACATCGGGACGCTCGAGGCAATCGAGCAGACGACGGACGGCGCCCGGCTGCGGATCGCCACAGGGCTCGCGGAGGACATCGCCCTCGGCGACTCGGTGGCGGTTGACGGCGTCTGCCTGACGGCGACGAGCGTCGACGGGTCCGGGTTCACGGCGGACGCGGTGCGCCAGACGCTGAACGTGACCGCCCTCGGCTACCGCGTGGCCGGCGACCCGCTCAATCTCGAGCTTGCGATGAGGGCCGGAGACCGCCTGGGGGGCCAAATCGTCCAGGGACATGTGGACGGGACGGCCGAGGTGCTCGCCGTCACCGACGAAGGGATCGGCCGGCGGATCCGCGCTTCTCTCGGTCCACAGCTCCTGCCCTACGTGGTCGAGCGCGGCTCGGTCGCCCTCGACGGCGCAAGCCTCACGATCGCCGCCCTCGGCGAGGACTGGCTCGAGGTGGCTCTGATCCCCGAGACGCTCGAGCGCACGACGCTCGGCGACGCCGAGCCGGGCCGCCGCTTGAACGTCGAGGTCGATGTCCTCGCGAAGTACGTGGAGCGCTCCGTGTCACCATTCCTACGAAAGGAAGGCGCCTGAATGGACCAGCCAGTGACAACCGACACCCCGTTCGCGACCATCGAGGAGGCCCTCGAAGACATTCGCGCCGGAAGGATCGTCGTCGTCTGCGATGACGAGGATCGCGAGAACGAGGGCGACCTCACGATGGCGGGCCAGTTCGTCACTCCCGAGGCCATCAACTTCATGGCGACGCACGGGCGCGGGCTCATCTGCCTGTCGCTGACGCCGGAGCGCTGCGAGGAGCTCGGTCTCGATCTGATGGCCGCCAAGAACGAATCGGCGTTCGAGACACCCTTCACGGTCTCGATCGAGGCGGCGGAGGGTGTCACGACGGGGATCTCCGCGGCCGACCGCGCCCGGACGATCCAGGTCGCGATCGATCCCGAGTCCTCGCCGCGCGACCTCGTCCAGCCTGGCCACATCTTCCCTCTGAAGTCGAAGCCCGGCGGCGTCCTCGAGCGCACCGGCCAGACCGAGGCCGCCGTCGACCTCGCCCGCCTCGCCGGGCTCAATCCCTCCGGCGTGATCTGCGAGATCATGAACGACGACGGTACGATGGCTCGTGTTCCGGACCTCGTTGGCTACTGCGCCCAGCACGACCTGAAGATGATCACGGTCGCCGACCTGATCGCCTACCGTCGCAAGCACGACAAGCTCGTGGAGCGCGTCGTCTCGACCGCTCTGCCCACCGTCTACGGCGACTTCAACGCCGTCGGCTACCGCTCGCTGATCGATGACAAGCACCACGTTGCGATGGTCAAGGGCGAGGTCGACGGCGCTGAGGACGTGCTGGTCCGCGTCCATAGCGAGTGCCTGACGGGTGACGTCTTCCACAGTCTCCGTTGCGACTGCGGCGAGCAACTCGAGGCCGCCCTGGCTCAGATCGAGGCGGCGGGCGCGGGCGTCCTCCTCTATCTCTCCCAGGAGGGGCGCGGCATCGGCCTGCTCAACAAGCTGCGCGCCTACAAGCTCCAGGAGGAGGGCTTCGATACCGTCGAGGCCAACCTGAAGCTGGGCCTTCCGGCGGACCTGCGCGACTACGGGATCGGTGCGCAGATCCTCGTCGACCTCGGCCTCACCTCGATTCGCATCCTCACCAACAACCCGAAGAAGATCGTCGGCCTCGAGGGCTACGGCCTCTCCGTCACCGAACAGGTGGCGATCGAATCGAAGCCCAATGTCCACAACGAGGGCTACCTGAACGCGAAGCGGGACCGGATGGGGCATACGCTCCACCACCAGGGCATGCCGCTGGACGAGGAGATGATTCACTCAGAAGAAGAGGCCGACCGGGAGAGGGGGCGCATCGATGGCTGAGGGCTCCGACTATCTGACCGAGTTCACGGATTCAGAGCGCGGCAAGCTCGCGCCGCTCGAGTTCGCGGTGTGCGTCGGACGCTTCTATTCAGACCTCGCCGAGCGGCTCGTGAACGGAGCGGTTGAGGGTTTCCAGATGGGGGGTGTCAGCGCAGCCTCCGTACATGTCCACGACGTTCCCGGGGCCTACGACCTCCCGCAGGCCGCGAAGATGTGCGCGACAACGGGGCGTTTCTCGGGCATCGCCTGCGTCGGCGCCGTGATCCGCGGCGAGACCGACCACTACGACTTCGTCTGCGCCGAGTCAGCGCGGGGAGTGAGTCAAGTCGGGCTCGAGACCGGCGTGCCGTGCTCCTTCGGCGTCATCACCTGCGAGACGATGGACCAGGCCCTCGCCCGGGCCGGCGGCGACAAGCGCGACCAGGGCCGCAACGCAGCGCTGACCGCCGCGCGGATGGCCCTGCTGGGCCTCGAGCTCGCCTCGTAGACCCGCTACCATCCGCGCTCGCTAATGGCAAAGGTCTGTCACAGCTGCGGCAAGAAGCCCGCCTTCGGAAACTCGCGAAGCCACTCGATGGTCGCGACCCGCCGGCGCTTCGACCCGAACCTCCAGAAGGTCCGGATCGAGGACTCGGGCCGACCCAAGCGCGTCTACGTCTGCACGCGCTGCCTGAAGGCGAACAAGGTCACCAAGGCCGCCTGACGGTTTCAAGGAAGGTTTGCGAGGCCCACGAAGCGCCCCAAAGCCACCTGGCGCCCGATGCCCCAGCCGTGGGCGGATGGGCCCCACCCGTGACAGGCCCCGCGCGCCATGGGCGTGGCGCCTACTCCTTCGGCTGAGCCGGCAGGGAGTCCGCCGGCACCGTGCCGGCAGGCGCCGCGCCGGAGTTCGGCTCGACCGAGATCTTCGGGAGGAGGCGGTCGAGCCAGGCTGGGAGCCACCAGGCGCTGCGTCCCATGATCTGCATGATCGCCGGGACCAGGATGGTCCGGATCAGGACGGCGTCGATCAGGACGGCCACCGCCAGGCCGAGGCCGAAGAGCTTGATGACGCGGTCGTCGAGGAGGATGAACGAGGCGAAGACGGTGATCATGATCGCGGCTGCCGCGGTGATCACCCGGCCCGTGAGGGCGAGGCCCTCGGTCACGGCACGGGTCGCGTCGCCGTCGCGCTCCCACTCCTCGTGGATGCGCGACATCAAGAATACCTCGTAGTCCATCGAGAGGCCGAAGACGATCGCGAACACCATCACCGGCAGGAATGCCTCGATCGGCCCGGTCTTGTCGACCCCGATCAGCTCCGACCCCCAGCCCCACTGGAACACCGCGACGACGACTCCGAAGGCGGCGCCGATCGAGATCAGGTTCATCAGCACGGCCTTGACCGGGACGAGGACCGAGCGGAACACCGCCATCAGCAGCAGAGCCGACAGGAGGACAACGACGCCGATGAAGAGCGGCAGCTTCTGGGCCAGGACGGTTGAGAAGTCCTCGAAGATCGCGGTCGAGCCCCCGACGTAGACCTGAGCACCCGTCCGGGATTCGATCGGCGGTGTCACGTCGTCCCGGACCGTGTGTAGGAGCGTGGTCGTGTCGGCCGACTGGGGAGAGGTTGCCGGGTAGGCGAGGCGACCTGCGGTGTTCTGTGCCGGGTTGAGCATCGGCTTCGTCACGCTGACGACCCCGGGAGTCGAGCCGAGCGCCTTCTCGGTGGCGACGGCGGGCGCCGTGTCACCCGACTGGGGTAGGTCGAGGACGACCTGGAAGGGACCGTTGAAGCCGGGGCCGAAGCCCTCGGCGAGCAGGTCGTAGGCCTTTCGGGAAGTCTTGTCGGCGGAGTTTGACCCTGCATCCGAGGAGCCCAGGCGTAGGGAAAGCGCCGGGACGCACAGCGCGAGGAGCAGCCCACCGCAGAGGATCACGGCCACCCAGGGGTGGCGCTGGATCATCCGGCTCCAGCCGTACCAACGGCTCTCGCCCGGAGGCTTCTGGCGGCCGAAGCCCCCCGGCAGTCGCAGGCGGTCGATCCTCCTGCCTACCATGGAGAGCAGCGCGGGTAGCAGCGTCAGCGACGCGATCATCGTCAGGAGAACCGCGATCGATGCGCCGATCGCGACGCCATAGAGAAAGTTGATGCCAAGAAGGAGCATGCCCAACAGGGCGACGATCACGGTGATTCCCGCCAGAAGGACTGCGCGCCCGGAGGTATCGACGGCCTGAGCAAGTGCTTCACGGACCTCCAGGCCCTCCTTCAGACCGCTCCGGTAGCGGGTGACGATGAAGAGCGCGTAGTCGATCCCGACGCCGAGCCCGATCATGGTCGCGAGCTGGGGGGCGAAGTCGGGGATGTCGAATGCGTGGGTGCTCAGCGTCAGCAGGCTGATGGCGGTACCGAGCGCGAGCAGGGCCGTGATCACGGGCAGGCCCATCGCGACCACCGAGCCGAAGGTGATGAGGAGGACGATGATCGCCGCGAGCAGCCCGATGCCCTCGGTTCCGCCGCTCTGCTGCTGCTCGACGAGCTGGATCGGCTGGCCGCCGAGCTGTACGTCGAGGCCGTTCCCGGCGGCCGCCTGCGCGTCGTCGACGATCGGTTGTACCTGGGAGGCCTCGAGGTCGATCGTCTGGGTGTTGAGCTGGACGTTCGCATAGGCGATCCGGCCGTTCGGCGATACCTGCGCCGCGCCGCCCTTGGGGAACGGGCTGACGATGCCGCTCACGACCGGGCTCTCGGCGATCTTTCTGAGGGCGGGTCGGATCCGTTTTTTGACCGACCCGTCGGTGACCTTTCCCTGGTCCACGCGGAGGACGACCTGGATCGAGTCCCCCGATTGGGCGGGGAATCGCTTCTCGAGGAGGTCGAGTGCCCGCTGGGAGTCCGAGGACGGGAGGTTGAAGTTGCTCGAGTAGGTCGCGCCGGCGGAGATGGCCACGCCGATCGCGATCGCCACGACCACGACCCAGGCGACGAGCACCCGCTTGCGATGTCCGAAGCAGAAGTCAGCGAGGTTGCGCATGCGCGCGAAGTTAGCAATCCGGTGGAGGCGAATCAGTGCGGCCGGTCACGCCCAGTTACAGTCGCAGCCGATGCCTGAATCCTCGCTACAACGCTTCCGGCGGATCGTCGCCGGAGCCGCCGCATATCTGGAGGCGCGCCGCGACGAGGTGAACGACCTCAACGTCTTTCCGGTCGCCGACGGTGACACCGGCGACAACATGGTGATGACGCTGCGGGCGGTCATCGACGAGCTCGATCGCCTGAGTGATCAGGACGTCGACGAGATCGGGCGCACGGAGTTGGTCCAGGCCCTGGCCCGGGCCGCGCTGATGGGCGCACGGGGCAACTCCGGCGTCATCCTCAGCCAGATCGTGCGCGGCGCCGCCGATGTCCTCGCGAGCCGCCCCGGCGAGCTGGTCGACCCGGTCCTCGTCGCCTCCGCATTCACCCAAGCATCAGACGAGGCGCAGGCCTCGGTTCGCAACCCGGTCGAGGGGACGATGCTCACGGTGTTCCGGGAGATGGCCCACTCCATCACCCGCCAGCTCTCCCATCTCGAGGCGGCCCGGCAGCGCCTCGACCAGGAGACGGTGACGCCGGAGATGCAGGACCAGGTTCTCGCGCACGTCCTCGAGCAGGCCATGCGCGACGGGGAGCGTGCCGTGGCGCGCACTCCGGAGCAGCTCGACGTTCTGCGGGATGCCGGCGTAGTCGACGCAGGTGGGCACGGGCTGGTGTTGATACTTGCGGGCGCGGTCGCGGCCCTGCGCGGGAACGTGGCCGACAAACCAGACATCGCCCGCTACGAGCCCGCGCAACTCACCCAGCCCCACCACGAGGACAGCCGCTTTCGCTTTTGCACGAACTTCATCGTCTCCGGTGAGGGCCTCGAGAGCCGCGACTTCGTCCCCGTGCTGGAATCGCTCGGGGATTCGGTGCTGGTCGTCGGCGACGAGATGACCCTCAAGGTTCACGTTCACACCGACGAGCCGGCAGACGCGGTCGCCCTGTTCGAGCCGGCCTCCGAGGTGACGAACCTCGACGTCGCCGACATGCGGGAGCAGATCGCCGAGCGGATGGCGCGGATCCAGGCGGCGCGCACCGGCGCGGTTGCGGTGGCAGCCGGGCCTGGGGTGGAGGCACTGCTCACGGAGCTCGGGGCCCACGTGGTGCCGGGCGGAGAGACGCTCAACCCGTCCACCTACGAGATCCTCGCCGGCATCCACCAGGTTCCGGCCCACGAGGTGATCGTGCTTCCGAGCTCCTCCAACGTGGTGATGGCGGCGGAGCGGGCCTGCGAGCTCTCCGAGAAGCCGGCCCGCGTGGTGGCGTCGCTCTCCCAGCAGGCAAGCCTGCTCGCGATGGTCGAGCTCGACCCGTCGGCGTCGGCTGAAGATAACGCGGAGCGCCTCGAGGAGGCCCTGGGAGAGATCTCCGTCGGGGGTGTGGCGCCGGCCGGGCGCGACGATACCTCGGGGCGGTTTCTCCGCGGCGACGCCGTCGGCTTCGTCGGTGAGGAGATAGTCGCCTGGGGCGGGGCGGGGACCACGCTCGCGGCGACGATTGAGCGCCTCGCAGACGGGGCGGAGATCCTGACGATGATCGCGGGCCGCGATGCACCGATTCCACTCGAGGAGGTCAGCTCATGCGTGCCGGAGGGCGTCGAGCTGGAGATCCACGAGGGCGGCCAGCCGAGCTGGTGGTGGCTGCTCGCGGCTCAGTAATAGCCTTCGCCCATAGTGGCAACTTCGATCGCCCGCGCGAACACCGCGCCCTCTGAGCCTCGTCCGGCCCTCGCCTTCGGCGGCGCCTCCGAGCCAACCCGCGACGAGCTCCTCGCGGCGCCCGTTCGCTGGCCACGGCCGAGCCGCCTCGATGCCCCGCTCGAGACGCTCGCCGGCGCGGGTCCGAAGCTCGCGGAGGCCGCGGCGGATGCGGGGATCGGCAGCGTCGGCGACATGCTCTGGCATCTGCCCCACACGCAGCGCGACCGCGCCGAGGTGAAGCCGCTCGGGGAGCTGCGAATCGGCGAGGAGGCGACGATCCTCGGCGAGGTCCGCAGCTCCAAGGTCCGCCGGATCCCCGGCCGCCGTCTGACGATCCTCGAGGTGACGATCGCGGACGAGACGGGAACAGTGAAGGCGACCTGGTTCAACCAGCACTGGCTGGCCCGGCGGATGACGCCCGGGACCCGGGTCTTGGTCCAGGGAAGCCTCGACCGGCGGGGCTTCAAGGCGCGAAGCCAGGAGGTGTTGGCGACGAAGGTCGATCCCTCGGAGGGCAGGGGCGGTCGCACGCGGGGCGTGCCGGGCGAGCGTCCGCCCGCCGGGATCCACACGACCGGCCTGGTCCCGGTTCACCCGGCGACGGGGCGCCTGCGCCCGCAGCGCCTGCGCGAATGGGCCTGGCAGGCATGCGGCCTCGCCGATGACGTGATCGAGGGCGTTCCCGCTGAGGTGCGCGTCCGCCACGGGCTGACCGGGGTCGGCGAGGCGCTTCGCGCAGCCCACTTTCCGGCGTCAGCCGACGAGCTCGCCGAGGCCCGCCGCAGCCTCGTGTTCGAGGAGCTCTTCCTCCACCAGGTCGTCCTCGCCGAGCGTCGGGTGCGTCGGCGCAGCGCGCGCGCGGGCGTCGTCTTCGAGGGGCCCGGTGAGCTGGCCGGCCGCTGGCTCGACTCGCTTCCGTTCGAGCCGACCGGCGCCCAGCTCACCGCGTTCGATGAGATCGACGCGGACCTCGGCTCCGGCCTTCCGATGCAGCGGCTGCTGATGGGGGAGGTCGGCAGTGGCAAGACGGTCGTGGCGCTCTACGCGATGCTGCGGGCGCTCGAGAGCGGGCAGCAGGCGGTGCTCATGGCGCCGACGGAGACACTGGCCGAACAGCACGCGATGACGCTCCACCGCCTCCTGGCGGGTGACCTGATCCCGTTTGCCGTCCTCACGGGGTCAACCCCGGCCTCCCGCCGCCGCGAGACGCTCGACCGGCTCGCCTCGGGTGAGCTCGGGCTCCTCGTCGGCACTCACGCGTTGATCGAGCCGACCGTTGAATTTGCGCGGCTCGGCGTCGTCGTCGTCGACGAGCAGCACCGCTTCGGGGTGCGCCAGCGAGCCGCGCTCGACGCCAAGGGCCCGCCGGGAATTGCGCCGCACATCCTCCACATGACGGCAACCCCGATCCCGCGTACGCTCTCCCTGACGGCCTACGGCGATCTCGACACGACTGCGCTCCGCGAGCTGCCCGCCGGCCGCCGGCCGGTGACGACGAGCCTGGTCGAGCCTGACCGCCGCGCCGGGGCCTACGAGCACCTGCGAGCCCGCCTCCGGGAGGGGCGCCAGGCGTTCGTCGTCTGCCCGCTCGTCAACGAGTCCGACAAGCTGGCGGGCCGGGCGGCGTCGGTGGAAGCGAAGTGGCTGGCCGAGGGTGAGCTGCGGGACTTCAGCGTCGGCGTCCTCCACGGCCAGATGCCGTCGGCCGCCAAGGCCGAGGCGATGGCGGCCTTCGCCGAGGCCACCACGGACGTGCTCGTAGCGACGACGGTGATCGAGGTCGGGATCGATGTCCCCAACGCGACCGTGATGCTGATCGAGGGAGCCGAGCGCTTCGGCGTGTCCCAGCTCCACCAGCTCCGGGGGAGGATCGGCCGCGGCGAGCACGAGTCCGAGTGCATGCTGTTTCCCGACGAGGCCGGGGAGTTGGCCCGTCAGCGCCTGGAGGCGGTCGTCCGCGAGCACGATGGCTTCGCCCTCGCCGAGGTCGACCTGCGCCTGCGGGGCGAGGGCGAGATCCTCGGGACGCGCCAGAGCGGGCTTCCGCGCTTTGCGATCGCGTCGCTCCCTGAGGACGGGGAGCAGCTGTTGGCGGCGCGCTCGGATCTCGCGGGTCTCCTGGGGCGCCACGGAACCCTCGATGTGCCGGCTCTCGGTCCTCTGCTCGATGCTGCTTGGCGGCGCTTCGGTGCGGCCGACGCAGAGGTCCTTCCGGCATGAGGGTTATCGCCGGCGAGCTGCGCGGACGCCGGCTCGTGGCGCCGCAGGGCTGGACCGTACGCCCCACCTCGGCCCGGGTTCGCGAGGCCGTCTTCTCGGCTCTCGGCGAGGTCGCTGGAGCCAGCGTCCTCGACCTCTACTGCGGAACAGGTGCGCTCGCCATCGAGGCCCTGTCGCGGGGTGCCGCCCGGGCCACGATGGTCGATCGCGATACCCGGCCGGCCCTCGGCAACGTCCACATGCTCGGCCTCACCGATCGCGTCGAGCTTGTCCGCGCCGACGTGCCGGACTGGCTCGTGGCCAACGGGGTAGGGGAGGGGTCGACCATGCAGCCATTCGACCTCGTCTTCTGCGATGCCCCCTATAGACTCGCCGACCGGCTTGCTCCCGAGCTCGAAACCCATCTCCCGCAGCTACTGGCGAAGGACGGCCGCGTGATCGTCGAGAGCCCAGCTCGCCGCCCGTTGCCCTTGCCCTCGCTCGAGGAGTTGCGCGACCGGCGCTACGGCGGGACGAGCGTCTCCTTCTACGGGATCCCCTCCTGATGGCCACAGGCGATGCCGGCGACGGCCGGATCGTGATCTGCCCGGGGAGCTATGACCCGATCACGAACGGGCACATCGACATCATCACCCGCGCCGCCCACGTGTTCGACCGCGTGATCGTGGGCGTCGTCAACAATCCGGTGCGAAAGCAGACGACGCTGTTCACCGGCGAGGAGCGCAAGCAGTTCATCATCGAAGCGACCGCCGGCATCGAGAACGTCGAGGTGGAGGTGTTCTCCAACCTGCTCGTCCAGTTCGCCAGGGAGAAGGGCGCCACCGCCGTCGTGAAGGGCCTGCGGGCGATCTCCGACTTCGAGTACGAGTTCGAGATGGCCCAGCTCAACCGCAAGCTCGACCCCGAGATCGAGAGCGTCTACATCATCGCGGCAGCGCACTACAGCTTCCTCTCGTCGACCGGAGTCAAGGAGATGGCGACGTTCGGGGGCGACGTCTCGGATCTGGTCCCCGAGGTGGTCGCGAGGGCGATGTCCGAGCGCCTCGGGGACGGGAAGCTCTGAGGCGTCGTGGGCGCAAGGTTGCAGAAATCCCAGGAAAACGCCCACTTCTCGGCAAGATGGGCCTGTAGCCCTTAGGCTTCACCCGCGCACCATGGATGTCCTCGTACTAATAGACAAGCTCGACGATCTGGTTCACAACGCCAGGCCCGTGCCCCTCACCGATCAGGTGCGGGTCGATCGCGAGGAGATCTATGACCTCCTCGACCAGATGCGGGCCACGATCCCCGAGGAGATCAAGCAGGCGCGCTGGATCGTCAAGGAGCGCCAGGAGATGCTGGCCGAGGCCAAGCGTGAGGCCGAGCGGATCGTTCGCGAGGCCCGCGAGCAGCAGGCGCGCCTGATCTCCGACGAAGAGGTCACCAAGCAGGCTGAGCGCGCCGCCGACGAGATCGTCGAGGACGCCCGTGCCCGCGAGCGCGAGATCCGCCTCGGCGCCGAGGACTACGCCGACGAGATCCTCAACACGCTCGAGGTCAACCTTCAGAAGTTCCTCGCTGCCGTGCAGCGCGGCCGCGACCGGCTCGCCGGCCGGGACGACGAGCCCGTAGCAATCGAGGAGTAGTTCGAGGGGCGCATGAGCGCCCTGACCCCCTGTACGCAAACTGGGTCTATGGACCCAGTCTGGTTCCCCCCTTAGGGCCGCGGCTCAGTCGTAGACGGCGCGGACTACGGTCAGGTCGTCGCCTTCCCAGACGATCTCCCCGCCGCACCACTCGGCGAGCTCCTGGGCTGAGTCCGGGAAGTCCCTGTCGGGGTCGAGCGGCGTCGTCTGCGGGTCTCGCTTGACGACGTCACCGAGGACGAGCGAGCGCGAGTGCTCCCGGACGCGGCGGAAGAGGGTTCGCTTCTGATCGGCGCTCAGGTGGTGCACGGAGAGGACCGAAATGACGAGGTCCCAGGGGCCGTCGGGCAGGGGGTCCTCCATGCGCGCCAGCTGGACGTCGTCGTAGTTCTCGCGGGCGCGGAACACCATGTCGGGGCTCGAGTCGAGCCCGACCACCCAGCTGTCGGGATAGGCCTCGATCAGCCGGCGTGTGGTCTCGCCGGTTCCCATGCCGAGCTCGAGGACGCGCTCCGGAGCGAACGGGATGGCGCCGACCGCCGCGTCCTGAAGCTCCTCGTAGCGGGGGACCTCGGAACGGATCATCTCCAGGTACGTCTCGGGTGTCCAGTGGAACTGAGCGCTCATGGCTAACCTCGGAAACTAGATCATGACGACGCTCGATCTCTACAGCCTCAATCTCAGCCATGGCGAGGGTCGCCGCTTCACGTTCGGAGTCGCGATCGGACCGGTCGAGCTGGGCGGCCAGACCTATCAGCCGTCTCCTGAGACCCAGCAGGTTCGGATCGCGGTCTCGCGGATGAGCAGCGGCTTCGCATTTCACCTCGACTTCGAGCTGCGGCTGGAGGGTCCGTGCGTGCGGTGTCTGGACCCGGCGCCCGTCGATCTCGCCGTCGAAGCCCGCGAGGCGCACTCGCCGAGCGGGATCGACGAGGAGTTCCTGAGCCCCTACGTCGACGACGAGACCGGGGATCTCGACGTGGGACGCTGGGCGCGCGATGCCGCCGTCCTCGCACTTCCCTCCCAGATCCTCTGCGGACCCGAATGCCCGGGCCTCTGCCCAACCTGCGGCGAGAGCCTCAAGGGCGCCGATCCGGCCGATCACCGCCACGGCGAGGAGATCGATCCCCGCTGGGCGAAGCTCAGCGAGCTGGACATCGGCAAGTAGGTAGCATGCCGTCCCTCTCATGGCCGTCCCGAAGAAGAGAACCTCGAGCGCACGCCGCGACAAGCGGCGAGCGACCCACAAGGCCGCGGTGGCTCCGATCAAGCGCTGCCCGCGCTGTCACAGCCCCTCGCTGCCTCACCGCGTCTGCCCGACCTGCGGGACATACGCCGGCCGCGAGGTCATCAGCCGGGCAGCCCCCGAGTCCGCGCCCAAGCGGACCGACTCGGACTGACCGTTGAGTCCACCCGGGCCGGTCGTCGCCCTCGACGGCTTCGGTGCCGAGCGCGGGTTCGACGTGCTTGCGGCGGGCGCCCGCGAGGCGGCGTCAGGCGGCATCCGGCTGCGCATTTTCGGGCCCGCCGCCGAGCTGGGCCTCGACGGAGTCGAAGGGATCGAGGTCATCGACACCACCGCGTCGATCTCGAACTCAGACGATCCCATCCCGTCGGTCCGGGCGGGGGAGGGGACCTCGATCGTGCGTGCCGCCGCGGACGTGGCTGACGGGAACGCCGAGGCCCTCGTCAGCGTCGGGCCGACCGGAGCGACGATGGCCGCCGCCACCTTCGGCCTGAAGCGCATGAAGGGAGTCCAGCGCCCTGCGCTCGCCGCCCGGGTGCCGATTCCGGGCGCGCCGGTCCTCTTCCTCGACATCGGCGCTAACGTCGAGGTTCGCGCTCAACACCTCGTCCAGTTCGCGTTCCTGGGGGCGGCCTTCAGCACAGCGGTGCTCGACATCAGGGCGCCGAAGGTCGGACTTCTCTCCGTCGGGGAGGAGTCCGGCAAGGGGCGCCCCGAGGTCACCGAGGCGAACGCGCTACTGGCGGAGGCGCCCGGCATCGACTTCATCGGCAACGTGGAGGGGACGGACCTGACCTCGGGGACCGCAGACGTCGTGGTGACAGACGGGTTCACCGGCAACATCACGCTGAAGCTGATGGAGGGTGTGGCCCGCGCCGTCACCGGGGCGATCCGCGACGCCGCGAAGTCGAATCCGCTGGCCGCAGCGGGGGGGTTGATGCTGCGACCGGCGCTTGGCGGTCTGCGGCGGGAGCTCGCGCCGGACTCGACGGGCGGGGCGGTCCTGCTCGGCCTGCGGAGCGTGGCCGTCGTCGGGCACGGGGGCTCGAGCGCCGAGGGCGTCGCCAATGCGATCAGGGTCGGTGCTCAGTCCGCGCAGGAGCGGGTCGTGGGGCGCACGGCGGAGCTGCTGAGCGCCGGCGGCGCCGGGCGAGGAGCCCTGGGCGCGTGATAGGAAGTCCGGGATGAACCGCGACGAAGTCCTCACGATGGTCCGCCGCCACCTCTCCGAGGAGCTCGAGCTCGAGCCCGGGCGGATCGAGGAGGGCACGCGCTTCAAGGAGGATCTCGACGCCGATTCGCTCGACCTCTACGAGCTCGTGATGGAGCTCGAGGACGAGTACGGCATCACCGTCTCCGAGGAGCAGGCAGCAAAGATCGACACGGTCGGGGCTGCGGTTGACTTCGTCGTCTCCCACGCTCCCGCCTGATTCCTTCGGAGCGTGACGTGAGCGATCAGGCCGTCGCAGAGCTCACCGGCCTGATCCGCGAGCTGCCCCCCGAGCTCCGCCGGCAGGCGCTGACCCACAGCTCCTGGGGCCCCGAGCCCTCCGATTCCTACGAGCGCCTGGCCTTCCTCGGCGACAGCGTCCTCGGGCTCGCCGTGGCCGCGGAGATCTCCGACCGCTATCCCACACTCGGAGCGGGTGAGCTGACGAAGATCCTCAACCAGTCGGTTTCCGGCGTCTCGTGCTCGGCCGTCGGTACCGACCTCGGGGTGCCGGAGATGATGCGCGAGGCCGAGCCCGAGCAGGAACTCGCGGCGATCCCCGCCGAGATCCTTCTCGCGGGTGGACGCCCGCTGCCCGAGGTAACCGAGGCCCTGATCGGCGCCTGTTTCGTCGCCTTCGGATTCGAGCGGACTCAGACGGCCGCGGCCGGCGCCTTCGAGTCGCGGATCGAGCTGGCGACCAAGACGCGCATCGACTTCAAATCGGCTCTGCAGGAGCTGCTGGCCCGCCGCGGATCGGTCGTGACCTATGAGGTCGTCGGCGAGGAAGGGCCGCCGCACGACCGGATTTTCGAGGTGGCCGCGATGGTCGACGATGCCGAGGCGGGACGAGGGAGCGGGCGGAGCAAGAAGGCCGCCGAGCAGGTGGCCGCGGAGAGGGCCCTCGAGGACCTCGGGGCATGAAGAACGTCCGGGTAGGGAGGCAAACTAAGCTCATCCGATGTATCTGAAGTCGATATCCCTGAAGGGGTTCAAGTCGTTCCCCGAGCGGACAAAGCTGCAGTTCTCGCCGGGCGTGAGCGTGATCGTCGGGCCGAACGGCTCGGGCAAGTCGAACATCACCGACGCCGTCCTCTGGGCGCTCGGAGAGCAGAGTCCGGGCGCCGTCCGCGGCGCCTCGATGCAGGACGTCATCTCAGCCGGCGGGGGTGGTACCGCCCGCCGCCGTCAGGCGGAGGTCGAGGTGGTCATCGACAACGGCGAGGGCCGGGCGGCCACCGAGTTCTCTGAGATCGCTGTCGAGCGCCGCCTCGACCGCTCCGGCGACGGCGGCTACCGGCTGAACGGTGCCCGCTGTCGCCTCGTTGACGTCGTCGACATCCTGTCCGACGCGAACCTCGGCCGCGAGATGCACTCGGTGATCAGCCAGGGCCGGGTGGAGTCGATCATCCACTCGAAGCCGCGGGAGCGGCGCATGCTGATCGAGGAGGCTGCGGGTCTGGGCAAGCACCGCAAGCGCAGGCGGCGCACCGAGCTGAAGCTGAAGGCGGCTCGCGACAACCTCGACCGCGCCCTGGACGTCGAACGCGAGGCCCGCTCCAGGCTGCGGCCGCTGAAGCGCCAGGCTCAGGCCGCCGAGATCGGCGCGCGGCTCGAAAAGGACGAGATGGGCCTCCGCGGGCGCATCGTGGCCGAGGAGCTCCGGTTCGGCGCCGAGCGCTCGGCGGCCGCCGAGAAGGCCGCCAGCGCGGCGCGGAAAAAACGGGATGCCCTCGAGAAGCGCCTCACCGGCGTCGCCGAGCGCCGCAACGCGGTCGAGGAACGCTTCGCCGCCCGGGCTCGTGAGCGCACCGAGGCCTTCGGGCGGCTCAGCCGGCTCCGCTCCGATGGTGAGGGCTTTGCCGTCGCCGTGGCGCAGATGGGTGAACGGGCGAACGGGCTCGAGGCGCGGTTGCGGGCTCTGCAGGCCGAGCTCGGGCCTCTCCGCCTCGACGACGGTGCCGGGGGGGCGACCGAGCGCGCCCGCGACCTCGGCTCCGAGCTCGCGGAGGTCGACGCAGGCCTCGCTTCGGCCGGCCAGGGGCTGGAGCGGGCCCGCTCGGATGCCTCCGAGGCCGACCGTGCCCAGGCCCTCGTCAGGGTCCGTGACGGAGCCGAGCGGGCCGGCCGGCATGCGCGGCGCGCCGAGGCGCTGCTCGGCGAGCGCCACCGCGAGAAGCTCCGGCTCCGGCTCGCGGCCGGGGAGGAGGCGCGCACCGCCGTCCGTGGAGCCGCCGATTGCGTCGAGCGCCTCGCTGCGGCGGTCAGGAACCGGATCCAGCAGGCCGAGAGCCGGGTCGTCGGCGACGAGACCGAGGGCGACGCCATCGCCGAGGAGATGCGCGAGTGTTCGCGCCACGAGTACGAGCTGCAGGCGAAGATGAAGGCTCTCTCCGAGGAGCTGACCCAGACCGAGGTGGACGCCGCCCATCTGGGCGACCGGCGGGCCGAGGCCGAGAAGGAGCTGGCGCGGATCGCGACCGTGCTCGGGGGTGCCGTCGAGCAGCCCGAAGAGGCGATGACCGAGTCAGAGCGCGAGGACATCGACCGGCGGCTCGAGCGCCTGGAGCGCCGCCGAGCCCAGATCGGACCCGTGAACCCGCTCGCCGAGCGCGAGTACGAGGAGGCGGCCGAGCACGTCGCCGAACTGCGTGAGCAGCGCGAGGACACCGAGCGGGCGATTTCCGAGCTCGGGACGCTGATCCGCGACATCGACCGCGAGATCGAGCGCGCCTTCGAGCAGACCTTCGAGGCGACGGCCAGGAACTTCGAGGAGATGGTCGAGCACCTCTTCCCGGGTGGCCGCGGGCGCCTGCGCCGCGTCACCCTCCGCGCCGTCGCGGATCC
>JBBSQE010000028.1:0-18964 GCA_038258095.1 Solirubrobacterales bacterium
CCGCGGCTCAGCCGATGAACGTCATGGAGTCAAGAAGGGTCGTCCTGTGTGATGACCACGAGATAGTCCGGGAGGCGATCAAGGCCCGTATGCAGAACTCGCCGGTCGTCGAGATCGTCGGCGAGGCCGGGGACGGGCGCGAGGTCGTCGACGTCATCAAGCAGCTCGAGCCCGACGTGCTGATCATCGACGTCGAGCTTCCAAAGCGCGACGGCATCGAGGCGACCAAGGAGGTCCTGCGGGCCAGGCCCAGGACCAAGGTCATCATCTTCACCGCGCACGCCCAGCCGGACCTGCTCGCGCTCGCCCTCCGGGCCGGCGCATCCGGGTACGTCCTCAAGTCCGCTCCCGCCGAGGACATCGCCAAGGCGGTCAAGGCGGTCACCGGAGGAGGCACCTTCCTCGGTGGGAACTTCGCGGGCGGCAAGCCCTCCGAGGTCGAGAAGCTGCTCGACCTCTCACCGCGCGAGCGCCAGATCCTCGAGCTCCTCGCCGAGGGCCTGCGCGTCAAGGAGGTCGCCGACCGGCTGGCCCTCAGCCCGGCCACGGTCCACACCCACGTGCGGAACGCGATCGCGAAGCTCGAGGTGGACACCCGGACCGAGGCCGTCGCGCTCGCCGTGCGCTTCAGCTACCTCGGCGCCGGCGGCACCATCTAGCCGGTCGCGGGCACGTGCCTTCGAGTCAGACCACACCGACCAAGGAGCACCATCATGAGCGAGTACTCGCGCGTCAACCTCGACGACGTGAAGGACCAGGCGCCCGACTTCGGCCTCGGCGAGATGGGCCAGGCGCGTTTCGCCCGCGCCGACCTCGGAGCCGAGGGGATCGGGCTATCGCACTACAGGATGAACCCGGGCGAGCGTCCAGGCTTCGGCCACAGCCACGGCTCGATGGAGGAGATGTACGTCGTCCTCTCGGGCTCCGGGCGCTTCAAGCTCGGCGACGACATCATTGAGATCGGCCCGAGGGACGTCGTCTACTGCCCGCCGGAGACGATGCGGGAATGGGAGGCGGGCACCGACGGGCTGGAGATGCTCGCGTTCGGCACCCATGCCGAGGGCGACGGCGAGTCGACCATGGAGCAGGGCTGGTGGACCGACTGACAGCTAGAGAGCAACCGGCTTGAGGAGGCCCTCCCCGCGCCATCGGGGAGGGTCTTTCTCCTTCTGATCCCAAGATGGGGAGGTTGTTCATGGATCCGGTCAGCGCAGAGCTTCCTGCGGAAACCCTGGTGGTGGCTGGCCTCCCGAGCGACGTCTCTCACCGCGCCTTGCCCGCCGGCGGTGGGCGAGGCCTGATCGGCGAACCGGTCTCCCTCCCGCCCGGCCGACACCCGACCTGGAAACGGTTGTCGGTGTGCCGGCAGGCGAGCTACCCGCAACCGTTCCCCGGATATGTCTGGGGAGGGTTGTCGATCGCCGACGATCGAAACGAAGCGCAAGCGTCTCCCTCCACACGCCTTGAGCGACCTAAGCGAAGTTCCCGCACTTTGCGCTGTCTTCGGTGGTCGAGGCGTCCCTGCGTGGATGGAGACTTGACGAGTGCTGGGGAGAACTAGCTGCCCTCGCCTGCCTGCTTCTCGAAGTCCAGCGCGCAGCCGTTGATGCAATAGCGCTCACCGGTCGGGCCGGGGCCGTCGTTGAAGACGTGGCCGAGGTGTGACCCGCAGGTCTTGCAGAGGACCTCGGTGCGTTTCATGAACAGGCTCCGGTCCGGGCGCAGTTCGACGTTCTCGAGGTTCGCGGGCTCGGTGAAGCTCGGCCAGCCCGAGCCGGAGTCGAACTTGGTCCCGGCGTCAAAGAGCTGGGTCCCGCACGCGACGCAGCGATATATGCCCGGCTCCTTGTTGTCGAGGTGGGGGCCGGTGAAGGGGCGCTCCGTTCCCGCCTCGCGGGTGATGTGGTACTGCTCAGGTGTGAGCTCTCGGCGCCACTCCTCGTCCGTCTTCTGAACCTTCTCGGCACTCTCTGACATGGGGTCCTCCGTCTTGGAAGTTTGTGTCCACGCAAGCCTACGCCCGGGACCTTGCGGGGGGATTAGGACGAATGTCCAGACTCGGGGGAACCACTTGCGCTCATCGGCTCCCCTGGCGAGGGGAAACCTGTGTCCCGGCGTTTGTTTACAGTCGTTCCCCTCGCCCTCCTGCTCGGGCTGCTCTGGTCAGCCTCTGCCCAGGCCGTCAGCTTGAACGCCCTCGTCGCTCCCACCTCGAAGTGCACGGGCCAGCTCGACGCGAGCGCTCCGGCCACCCGGCAGGAGCAGACGATGCGGTGCATGACCAACTACGCCCGTGCCCACGCGGGCCTCCGCCGCCTCAGGGACACGCGGTCGCTCGACATCTCGGCCGCGCGCAAGTCCAGCGACATCGTCGGGTGCAAGAGCTTCAGCCACTCCGCCTGCGGCCGCGACTTCACCTACTGGATGACGCGCACCGGCTTCCTGCCCTCGTCCTGTTGGCGCGCGGGCGAGAACATCGCCTGGGGAAGTGGCTCCTACGGGACGGTCCGCTCCATCTTCAGGGCCTGGCTCCACTCTGCCGGCCACCGGGAGAACATTCTCGGGCGCCAATACGGGAACCTCGGCGTCGGTTTCGACGTCGGGCGCCTCGCGGGCCACACCGCCCACGTGTGGACTCAGCACTTCGGCTCCCACTGCTGACCGCGGCCGGCCGAGCGGCTGGCGACCTGAGGGCTCCGCGGGCCCTCACTACTGCGACCATCCCCCTACGATCCGACCGTGGCAGGCGAATCCTTCTACGAGCGGACCAACCTCGGCTACGCACCCTCGCAGCTGACCCGGGGGCCGTGGGACCCGGGCTCCCAACACGCCGGACCTCCGGCGGCGCTGCTCGGTCGTGAGATCGAGGCGCTCGAGGATGCCGCCGAGTTCCGCGTCGGCCGCGTCACCTTCGAGGTCGTGCGCCCAGTCCCGATCGCCGAGGTCAGGCCCACGGCACGAATCGTGCGGCCGGGAAGGCGGGTGCAGATGGTCGAGGCCTCCCTCGCGGACGCGGCCGGAGAGGTCGTGCTCATGGCGCGCGCGTGGCGAATTCGCACCGCAGAGGTCGACATCTCATCGGCCGTGATCTCGCTGCCCGAGCCGATGCCGGGTCTCGAAAGCGCCGAGCGGGTGCCCTTCTTCCCCGTCGAAGACGGGCCCGGATACCACACCGCGATCGAGCAGCTCTTTCTCGAGGGTGGTTTCGCCGAGCCCGGGCCGGCGAGGGTCTGGACCCGGATGCGATACCCGCTCGTCGCCGGGGAGGAGCCGACGCCGCTCCAGCGCACCCTCGTTGTCGCCGACTCCGGGAACGGTGTCAGCTCCGCGCTCGACTTCCGCCGCTTTCTCTTCATCAACGTCGACCTCTCGGTCCACCTCGAGCGCCTGCCGGAGGGGGAGTGGGTCGGCCTCGACGCAGTGACCCGCCCGCAGCCCGACGGCACCGGGACCTCGGACACGGTGCTGCACGACCTCAGCGGCCGCATCGGCCGCGCCCAGCAGACACTGCTCGTCGCTGAGCGAGACTGAGCCCGCCGGCTACGCGCGGGCGGCGAGCCTGACGCGCCCCAGCCCGACTCCGACCGCCGCCGACGCGCACAGCGCCATGCCCGCGGCGAACAGGAAGGCGCCCTGATAACCGGTCAGCGCCGCGACGCCTCCCGCGAGGGGCGCACCGAAGCCGACGCCGGCGTCGAAGAAGGCCGTGAAGGTGCCGAGCGCGGCGCCGCGTCGCTTCTCGTCGACCCGGTCGACCACGACGAGGGACAGCGACGGATAGAGGAGCGAGAACGCCGCCCCCATCGCCAGGGCGCCGCCGACCGCGACCGGGAGCGATTGTGCGAACGCGAGGGCCGCGAGGCCGGCCGACTCGACGCACGCGGCGCCGATCGCCACGCGGACCGGCCCGATCCGGTCCGGCAGGTTGCCCCCGGCCAGGCGAGTCAGCACGACCATGGCGGCGAAGGCGCCGAAGACCGCGGCGCCGTGGCCGATCCCGCGCCGCTCGAGGTGGAGGATCACGAAGCCCGCGACGGTCGCGTAGCCGACCGACGCCAACGCGAGGGCGATCCCGGGCCGGACCGCCTCGGGCGTGATCAGCGGCCCGCGCCCCTGGCTCGCCACCGGCTCGAACGGGTCGGGAAGACGGGAGGCGACGAGAGCGCCCAGGGCAGGGGCTGCAGCGGCGAAGACCCAGACCAGCGTGTACCCGGATGTGTGCAGGATCAGCTCGCCGATCGGAGGGCCGAGGCTGAGCCCGCTCCAGACCGCGAGGCCGTAGAGCCCGATCACCCGACCGCGGCGCGCGGGCGGAGCGAGATCGACGATCCAGGCCGAGCCCGCGGTGAAGACCGTGCCCTCCCCGGCGCCGAGGATCAGGCGGCCGGCGATCAGGGTCGGAAGGCCGCCGGGAATCAGGTAGACGAGCCCGGCGATCGAAGCCAGGGCGCATCCGAGGAGGGCGGCCGGTTTGCGCCCGCGGGCATCGGCGAGCCGGCCGGCGAAGGGACGGCAGATCAACCCGGTCAGGGCGTAGCAGCCGATCACGAACCCCACCGCCACGTTGCCCGAGTCGAGCGGCCCGCGGACGTAGCGTGGCAGGACCGGGAGGACCGCTCCGACCGAGAGCAGGGCGAGAACGGTGACCGCGAAGATTCCTGCGAAGGCCGCGCGGTTGCTGCGCTGGGGACTCACCCGCCGCCGAGCTCGGCGAGGGTCGCGATGACGTGGTCGGGCTCCACCTCTGAATCTTCGAGGTCGCCCTCGGTTGCCACGCCGCTGAGGACGAGGATGGTCTCCAGCCCGGCGCGCTGCGCACCCGCGATGTCGGAGTCGAGCCGGTCGCCGACCATCGCCGGATGCGTCGCCCGCTCGAGCCGCCCGACCGCCTCGTCGAAGAGATGGCGCTCGGGCTTGCCGCCGATCAGCGCCACGACATTCGTCGCGTACTCGATCGCGGCGACGATCGCACCGGTCCCGGGCCAGAGCCCGTCCGGCATCGGGAGGGTTCGGTCACGGTTGGACGCGTAAAGCGCCGCGCCGCCGAGCACCGCGGTGATCGCACTGCGAAGCTCGGCGTAGCCGAAGTGCTGGTCTCCACCGATCAAGACGAGCGATGCGCGGCCGCCCTCATCGGTGCCGAGTATTTCCAGCCCCGCCCCGGTGACGTCGGCGCGGAAAGCCTCCGTCCCGATCACGAACGTCGCGGCGTCGGGGTGCGCATCGGCGGCGAGCGACACGGTCGTGATCGCCGAGGTCACCACCTGGCACTCGCTCACGTCGAGACCGGCGCCGCGCAGCCGCTCGGCGTGAGCTGAGGCGGCCGTTCTCGCGTCGTTGGTGACGAAGACGATCTCCGTCCCGGCCGCCATCTGAGAGACGACGGCGTCGACCGACCCGGGAACGAACTCTTCGCCCAGCCACATCACCCCGTCCATATCGATGAGCAGCGCGTCGTAGGACTCGGCCGGAGGCATCCGGTCAGGCTATCCACCGGGCTGAGCGACCCATCCGCCGGGCTGGACCGATCGTCCCGGTCGGCATCTACCCTGACCTCACCAACCCGACCCCTACCAGGGAGCAGCCATGAACGCCAAGGAATGGATCGCAGCCTATGCCGAGCGCCTCGGCGTGGAGCCTCCGACCGACGCGGAGTTCAAGCAGATCCTCGACCTCGCGGCCGTGGCCGCTCACTCATCCGAGCGGCTGGCCGCACCGGTCGCCTGCTGGTTGAGCGCGCGAGCCGGGTCACCGCTCGGAGAGTCCCTGAAGCAAGCCGAGGACATGGGCGAGGACTCCGCCGGGTAGACTTTCCATCGGCGCGGCGTAGCCCCGCTGGTGTTAGTTTTCCCGGCGTTGGCCGGACATGCCGGCCCGGGGATGAGGAGAGAGATGAGAAGGATGTATCGCGGTTGCACGGGGCTTGCCACCCTCGGCGTCCTGGTGGCGCTCTGCTGCGCCGGCCTCGGCTCGGCGTCCGCCTCCGACGGCACGGCAGGCGCAAAGCCCAAGCAGCACCGTCCGCACGTGCGAACCGCCTTCCGCATCCTCACCCATACCCAGAGCTCGATCCTGCCCCGTGGCCTGAAGGTGAAGCTGAAGGTCCGGCTGCCACGCCAAAGGCACGCCCGGGGCCATCATCGCCGCCGGCCGACCAGGATCAGGGTCCGGGGGGCATCGGCGACTTTCGACTCCGGCCGCGTCATGAACCTGACGAAGCCGCGGGTCGTGAGGTTTCGCAGAGGCGGTAGCCGCACCATCACCCTGCAGCTGACCGCAACGGGCCGGCAGCAGATCGCGAGTTGCGGCGCCCGCACCCTGCGCGTCCAGATCGGCAGGCGCACCACGAAGGCTCCGCTTGCCCGCGCCGGCGCCTGCCTCGGAGGCCCTGTCGATCTCTCGAGGACGGCGTCGTGTGACTTCATCGGCGAGCAGCAGACCTCCCATTGCCTGCTGCCCTTCCCGGACGATTACTACACCGTCGCCGACCCTACCTCCGCCACCGGCCGCCGCATCGCGCTGCGCACCGCGGGCATGCCGACGAACGCGGACGGGGTGCCGATCAAGGCCGGTCCCTACCAGGAGAACGATGGCTTCAGCCCGGGGGAGACGATCCTCGTCCGCGTGCCGGGGCTGGACAATCCGGCCGCGCTGGCTGCGACAAACGCCGCCCCGATCAACCACATCGGCCGCTACGCGGAGCAGGGCCAGCCGATCGTCGTGATCGATGCCGACACGGGCGAGCGCCAGCCGATCTGGACCGAGATCGATTCCAACACGACCAGCCCGGACTCGACCCTGCTGGAGATCCACCCGGCGACGAACTACGCCTCGGGGCACCGCTACATCGTCGCCATGCGCGACCTCAAGCGCGCCGACGGCACGACCATCCCGGCACCGGAGGGCTTCCGCTACTACCGCGACGACCTGCCGGCGAGCCGGAGTGAGATCAACTCCAGGCGCGATCACTTCGAGGGGCTCTTCGAGAAGCTCAAGGGCGCGGGGATCCAGCGCTCGAACCTCTACCTCGCCTGGGACTTCACCGTCGCCACCGATGAGAACATCGCCCACCGGGCACTTCACATGCGCGACAACGCCTTCTCGACGGTGCTCGGGGACTCGAACCTGGCTGACGGGATCGTGCAGGGGACCGCGCCGGCCTTCACGATCACGAACATCGATCTCAATCCGAACATCGAGATCGCTCGCCGCGTCCGCGGCACCTTCACCGCCCCTTGCTACCTGACCAACGGCTGTCAGCCGGGCGGGGTCTTCACGCTCGACGCGAACGATAACCCGATCCGTCATGGCGACTACACGGCGAACTTCGACTGCATCATCCCGAACGCCGCGGTGAGCAACGGAACCGCCTCGCCGAAGATGCGCCCCGCCACCTACGGCCACGGGCTCTTCGGGGGCGCCGGCGAGGTCGGCGGTAGCCCGACGAACCGGACGCTCGCGCAGGACCACCACTTCATCATGTGCGCGACGGACGAGATCGGGATGTCGGGTGCGGATGTGCCCAACACGATCAGCAACATCCTGCCCGACCTTTCGAACTTCCCGCAACTCGCGGATCGCCTCCAGCAGGGGCTGCTCAACGAGCTGTTCCTCGGGCGGCTGATGGACAACCCCTTGGGCTTCGCGAGCGCCAAAGGCTTCCACGTCGACCAGGCGGTCACGGCCGGTGACGCGAACACGCCCGTCGCGGCGAACGACGGAACCAACCCCTCCGTCATCGACACGTCGCAGTTCTATTACATCGGCGCCAGCCAGGGCGGGATCATGGGCGGGGCGCTGACCGCCCTCTCACCGGACTCGACCCGGACCGTTCTCAACGTGCCGGCGATGAACTATTCGGTGCTCCTGCCGCGCTCGGTCGACTACGACCAGTTCGCAATCTTCATCAACGCCCAGTACTCGGAGATCGAGCGGCCGCTCCTCCTCGACCTGGTCCAGATGCTCTGGGACCGCGGCGAGCCGAACGGCTACGCGCACCGGATGACGACGAACCCGCTGCCGAACACGCCGCCCCATAAGGTGCTGATGAATGTCGCATTCGGCGACCACCAGGTCACCAACTTCCAGGCCGACGTCGAGGCCCGCACGATCGGCGCCTCGACGCGCGACCCGGTTCTCTCTCCGGGCCGCTGGCCGGAAGTCGACATCCTCTGGAACGTGCCGCGGATCGGCAGCTTCCCGTTCGACGGATCGGCCGTCGTCTACGGGGACATCGGCCCGCTCGGCTATGACCCGCTCTTCCCGACGCGGGGCGTACCGCCTCCGCCGCTGACGAACCAACCGAACCGCCTCGGGGAGGATCCCCACGGCGCCCCGCGCGGAGCGCCGACCGCCGTCCAGCTGATCTCGGATTTCCTCCAGAACAGCGGTGGCGCGGTGACGAACGTCTGCGGGGCGACGGCCTGCTTCGCAGGTGGGTTCACCGGGCCGTAGGTCGGGCTCAGCGGTCCGCGTAGACGATCAACTGGACCAGGGCGCCCTCAGCATCGGAAGTACATGCTGCTTCCTTCGGGGTGTGCCGCCCCGAGGTCGATCGGCTCCTCGACCATCTCCAGCCCGGCCTTCTCGGGCGCTGCCAGAGCCGGGTTTCGGGTCGGCTCGGGGTCGGCCTCGACACCTACTGAGCTGCTGGCGGCGCCCGAGTGCCGGACGAGACGGATCGGGATCGTCGCGAGGATGTATCGACCCTCGCGGCGAGAAGGCTCAACGAGCCGACGGCCACAAGCGCAAGCTGCCGACGGCGTCCGCCTTGCCTCCCGTCGCCCGGCGAGAAGAATCGAGGCGTGGCCCGGGGCCACCGTGGCGATCGGGATCGCAAGGGCCTCCTCGCTCGTGTCCTGATCCACCCATATGGCGAGAAACACGACGAGGAATGAGAGGCCGCGGTCCCGATTGCGGCGAAGCCGACCCAGCCGATGCTCGGTCGGCGCTCGATCAGGCTCCGGCCGGCGACGCCGATGGGGGCGAAGAACGCAACGCGATCGCCGTCCCGAGGACTCGACCGGTCGTCTTCTTCGAGGCCGTCGTCGCTGAGGATCGCGATGACGGCCACCCAAGGCGCTGAGGCAGAGCGTCCAGATCAGAGCCTTCGTGAGTTGGCCGGTACCTGAGTCTTCGTTGTCGTCGGAGCTCACGTCTCATCCCATCGACAGGGCTGGGATGTCACTCCAGCTACCTTTTCTCCGAGTGGCCAACGATTCCACAGAGACCGGCGGAGACGACCTCGAGATCTGCGTCCGCATCGAGGAGTTCACCGACCCCGCCTGCCCGTGGGCCTACAGCGCCGAGCCGTTCCGCCTCGCTCTGAACTGGCTCTACGAGGGCCGGATCGAGTGGACGGTTCGGATGGTCGTGCTCTCGGACACCTCGGAGGAGAACGCAGAGAAGGGCTTCACGCCGGAGAAGCTCTCCGAGAGCTATCGCAAGATCGCACGCGAACACGGGATGCCGATCGACACAGGGCTCCGTCCCCGCGTGCACGCGAGCCGGCCGGCCTGTCTCGCGGTGGTCGCCATTCGCACACACAGGGACGAGGTCGCGACCCGGGCCCTCCTGCGGTCCCTGCGAATCCGCTGCTTCGACGGTGAGCTGCTCGATGCCCCGGAAACGGTCGACGGCGCGGCCCGCGACGCAGGCATCGAGCCGGCCGAGCTTCGGGGCTGGATGGATTCAGACGACGTCGGCGGAGCGCTCGAGGCCGACATGGCGGCTGCTCGCCGGCCGATGCCTGCGGCGCGGATCCTCGATCACAAGCTGGCGAATTGGTCAGGCGGGCGTCGCTACACCTGCCCGAGCTATGAGATCTCCCGTATCAAGCGCGAGGTGACGATCTCGGTGCCCGGGTTCCAGCCCTTCGCCGCCTACGACACGATTCTGGCGAACCTCGTTCCCGGGCTCGAGCGCCGGGAGCCGCCGTCATCGGTCGAGGAGCTCCTGCTCTGGGCCCGCACGCCGCTCGCGACCAAGGAGGTCGCCGTCGTCTGCGACATCGAGGTCGATGAGGCCCGCCAGGAGCTCGGACATGTGGCCACCGAGCGCCATTTGGGCGCCGATGGCTTCTGGTCACTGGCGTGACCCGGGCGAGTCTTTGATTAGAGTTCAGTTCGGGATGGAGCGGAGTTCGGATCACGACGAAAGGGACGGCCTCACCAGGCGCGGAGTGCTCGGCGTCGGGGCGGCCGGAGCAGCCGGTCTCGCGATCGGCGCTCCCGGCGCCGAAGCGGCGAGAAGGGTTGTTCGCCGCTCCGATGTGATCGTCGTCGGGGCCGGCCTCGCGGGCCTCGCCGCCGCGCGCCGGCTGCGCAGGAAAGGCAAGTCGGTGACGGTTCTCGAGGCGCGCGACCGCGTCGGTGGCCGGACTCTCAACCACAAGATTGCCGGCGGCAAGGTGGTGGAGGTCGGAGGCCAGTGGGTCGGCCCCACCCAGGACCGTGTCTTCGCGCTCATCTCCGAGCTCGGCCTGAAGACGTTCCCGACCTACGACACGGGCGACAACCTCTATTACCGCTCGGACGCGGTCACTCCCCTCCAGCGTTACACGGGCACGATTCCGCCCGCGAACATCGCCAGCCTGATCGAGCTCTCCCAGGTCCTCGCGAAGCTGGACGCGATGGCGCTCGAGGTGCCCCTCGACGCTCCGTGGAAGGCCACCAATGCGGTCGAGTGGGACTCGCAGACGCTCGAGACCTGGAAGCTGGCGAACACCACTTTGCAGGAGACGCGTGACCTCGTCGATCTCGCGATCGCCTCCATCTTCGCCGCCGAGCCTCGCGACCTCTCGCTCCTGGGGGTTCTCTTCTACATCCACTCGGCGGGGACGTTCGAGAACCTCATCAACGTCGCGGGCGGCGCTCAGGAGCAGCGAGTCGTGGGCGGGTCGCAGAGGATCTCGATCAAGATGGCGCGCCGGCTCGGCCGGCGGGTCGTCCTGAGGGCCCCGGTGCACTCGATCAGGCGCAGCAAGCGCGGCGTCGAGGTTCATACGCCGAAGGGCATCTGGATCGGCAGGCGCGTAATCGTCGCGATTCCGCCGACCCTCGCCGGACGAATCGAGTACTACCCCCGGCTTCCCGGATTGCGCGACCAGTACACCCAGCGGATTCCGATGGGCACGGTCATCAAGTGCATCGCCGTCTATGACAAGCCCTTCTGGCGCGACGAGGGGTTGACCGGCCAGGTCACCTCGAACGTCGGCCCGGTGAAGGTGACGTACGACAACTCGCCTCCCGACGGCAACCCCGGCGCACTCCTCGGCTTCGTCGAGGGTGCCGACGCGCGGGCGCTCCTGCGCAAGAGCGCCTCGGCCCGCCGGGCGGCGGTGCTCGAGTCCTTCGTCCGGTACTTCGGCCCGACCGCCGGCAGACCGCGCAACTACTTCGACATGAGCTGGGCCGACCAGCCGTACACCCGAGGCTGCTACGGAGCGTTCACGCCCCCCGGTGTGTTGCTCGACTACGGTGACCAGACCCGGAAGCCGGTCGGGCCGATCCATTGGGCCGGCACCGAGTCCGCGACTCTCTGGAACGGCTACATGGACGGCGCGATCGAATCTGGTTATCGCGCCGCCGACGAGGTCGCGAAGCGGCTCTGAGCCCCGGGCGGCTCAGGCCGCCTCTGTCTTCCCGTGCGCCAGCGCGTCGATCAGGACCCCGGTCATGAACGCCATCGAGGAGAGCCAGACGTACTCGATGACGATGAAGACGGTGGCGAGGTTGCCGAACAGCGATCCGTAGTTCGCGAACCTGGTCAGGTAGAGGCCGAAGATCAGCGAGATGCCGATCCAGCAGCCGACGACCAGCGCCGCGCCACCGGTGACGTGGAGCAGCGGCCGGTCCGGTCCGGGCCGTTCTGGACCAGCAGCCCGACGACGAGGAGCAGCAGGGTCGCGGCGACGGCCCAGCGCACCAGGAAGGAGAGGACCTCGACCGGCTCGCTCTTCCCGAGCAGGTCGTCGATGAGGAGGGGAGCGAGCTTGACCGCGGCGATCGCCAAGCCGACCAGGAAGATCGAGACGGCCGAGAGCAGCAGGGAGACGGCGAACTGGCGCCGCAGGTCGCGGTCCTCGTCGGCTCCGTAGCCCTGTTCAAGGCTCCCATAGAGAGCCGGATGGCGCCCGAGACCTGCCAGACGGCGAGAGCGAGGCCGGCGGTCAGCCAGAAGAACTGCTGGCTGTTCAGCACCCGCAGGACCGCGTCGTTCATCACCTTGAAGACATCCGGCGAGACGGCGTCCTTCACGTTCGGAGCCAGGTCGGTCAGATGTCGTCGAGGTTGAAAAATCCGAGCAGGGCGAACCCGAAGAGGAGGAGGGGCACGATCGAGAAGAAGACCCGGAAAGAGATCGCGCTCGCGTAGGTGAGCAGGTCGTCGTCCTCGAAGCCCCGATAGACCTTGCGGGCGTATTCGCGTAGGAGGGGGAGAGACATTCGGCTCCCAGGCTTACAGAGTCGTGGGACGCATTCGCCAGACCAAACTCGCCCTACTGGCCCTCTCGGCAGTGGTCGCCGCGGTCGCCGCCGCCGGGGTGGCGAGCGGCCGGCCGCTCGAGCCCCGTGTCGTGGCGGTGGGTTGCGAAGCACCTTGGACGCTGCGGCTCCAGCGCTTCGAAGACGGCTCGGCGAGGCTTCTCTGCAACGGGAGAGTGCTGGTCCGGGTCTCCGTGCCCTGGTGAAGGCGTGAGTGTGCGAGCTTTCGTCTGTGGGTCAACGTCTTTCGCTCCTGATCTGCGCCGCTTCGGCGGCGTGCCTCCTTGCCGCCGCGGGCCCGGCCGGCGCCGCGGCGCGGGACAAGGACTGCTCTGACTTCGCGACTCAGGCGGCCGCGCAGGCGTACTTCATCGCTCACGGCGGGCCGCAGCACGATCCCGACCATCTCGACTCCGACGGCGACGGGATCGCCTGCGAGAGTCTGCCCGGCGGGGGCGGCGGAGGAAATAGCGGCGGGGGTGGGCAGCAGACGACCCATGCGCAGCGAATCTCGGCGCGGGTTATCCATGTCACCGACGGGGACACTCTCTCGGTGCGGGCCTACGGCGCTGCCCGCAAGCACTACGACGTGCGGCTGATCGGGATCGACACGCCCGAGAAGTACGGCGGGCTGGAGTGCGGGGCTGTCGCCGCCTCGCGATCGATGCTGCGCAAGGCCCCGCCCGGCACGCGGGTCAGATTGGTCACGGACCCGACCCAGGACCTGTTCGATCGCTACGGACGGCTGCTCGCCTATGTGGTCCGCAATCGAGGCGGTGTCGACCTGAACCGGGCTCAGTTGGCCGCGGGCTGGGCGCGCGTGTATGTCTATGACCACCACCCCTTCAGGCGGGTTCGTGCCTACCGTCACGCCCAGAAGAGCGCTGATAGCCGCGGGCGAGGCGTGTGGCGCCAGTGCCGCGGGCGGTTCCACCACCGGCTCCGCACGCTTCCGGGTTCCGTCTGAAGCGTCCGGTTTGAGCACAAAGATCGTCGACAACCGGGAAGCGGCCCGGTTCGAGATCCCGGTCGGGCTCAGCCCTCGGACACCCAACTCCCCGCGCCGGTTTCCTCGGAAGAGTTGAACACCTTCAGCTCCCCCGGGGTCATCCAGCCGAACAGGGAAGCTGCACGGGCGACCCAGTCGATGTCGGTGACGAGAGCCATGCGCTTCCAGGCGCCGCGCTCGCGGATCTCCATGGAGATGCCGGCTTTCGCGTCCTCCCAGAGCGCCGCCGGCTCGAAGCCCTCGAGGTCGGGGCCGAACCGGATCAGGACCCGCAACGGCCGCTTCGCGGCGACCTCACCGTGCAGGGCGGGAAGCAGGACGTCCGTGTAGTCGGCCTTCTCGATCCGACCGTGCATGTGGAAGCCGAGCACTCCAGCGGGGAGGTCATCGATCGCTTCGATCATGGATATGGATCTTAGAACCCATCTCGATAGGTGATCGCACGCCTCTACCGAACAGGTTCGTAGGCCGGGTCCCTGATGGCCGGCGGGAAGTCAGCGCAGCCGAGGTTGTGCCGCGACGATCGTCGCCCGGTGGAACCCGGCCCCTTCGACCCCTCGCGCCGAGAGTCGGAGGTTCCGATCCTACCCGTGAGCCGCCGAGGAGGCCCCCGGGACGCGGGCGTCCCGGGGGCCCGGTCAAGAGCTCAGTCGGAGAGCACCGAGAGGACGTTTCCGGCCGGGTCCTTGAACCAGGCGATGTCCGGGCCACCGTCGGGCGGAGGGTGCATGATTCCGCGCTCGTCCTGGTCGAAGCCCTTGTAGCGCTCGAACGTCACGCCACGCTCGGTCAGCCCGTCGACCGCCGCTTCGATGTCATCGACCGGGAAGTTGAGGATCGTGAAGGCCGCCGGCTCGTGATCGGGCTTCGGGTAGATGAAGACCGCACCGCCGGTCGCCAGCTTCAGGCCCAGACCGCCCCCTTCCTCGGTCGTGGCGAGACCCAGGGTTTCGCCATAGAACTTCTTCGCGGCGTCGATATCGGGCACCGCGAGCCCACTGAATGCCTCGGTCTTTCCAAGCATCGCTTCTCCTTCTCGTTTGGTTCTGCCCGTAGGACCGCCGGGCGAGCTGGAACTCATCGGTCGGGCCGGGGATGCACTCACCCGACGCTACCGCTGCGGATAACGTTGATCCGAATGGCCGCGCAGGAGATCGACGTGGGTGGCGTGAACTTCACGGTCGAGATCACCGGCGGGGGTCCGCCCGTCGTGCTGCTCCACCCCGGAATCGCGGACCGCCGCTGCTGGGGCGAAGTCGTGCCGCTCCTCGAGCAGGCGGCCACCGTCGTCACCTACGACCGGCGCGGATACGGCGACACGCCGCCCAGCCCCGAGCCGTTCAGCCACGCGGCGGACCTCGCTGAGCTCCTGCGCGCCCTCGATCGCGAGCCCGCGCTCCTCGTCGGCAGCTCGATGGGCGGGGGAGTCGCGCTCGACGTCGCCCTGATGGAGCCCGAGCTCGTCTCGTCCCTGCTCCTGGTCGCTCCCTCCGTCAGCGGCGAGCCGGACGTGCCCGACAGCGAGGTCGACGACGCGTCGCTGCGCCTCGACGGGGCGATCGCCGAGGCTTTGAAGAACGACGACCCGGAGTTCGCCAACCGCCTCGATGCCTGGCTGTGGCTGGACGGCCCCGGCGGCCCCGAGGGACGCGTGAGGGACCCGGCCCGCGCGCTGCTCCTGAAGATGAACGCCGTCGTCTTCGGGCACGGAGGGGCGGTCGAGGTCGGCGACAGCGGGCTCGATGCCTGGAGCCGGCTCGGCGACATCGTCCAGCCGGTAACGGTGAGCTGGGGCGATCTCGACATCCCGGCCATCATCGACTCCTGCGACACGATCGCCGAACGGATCCCGGCCGCTGCGACCCACGTCTTCCCGGGGACGGCGCACCTGCCCTACATGGAGCAGCCCGAGGCGTTCGCGAACGTCGTGCTCGAAGGGCTCGCACGCGGCCAGGCGTCCTGATCGGGGACAATCGGTCCATGGCCGTCGAGGAGCAAGAGCGCGAGGGGGCGACCGAGGTCGAGCACCGCGATGTCCTGATCGTCGGCGCCGGGCTGTCGGGCATCGGCGCTGCGGCCCAGCTCGAGATGCGCTGCCCAGGCCGCAGCTACGCGATTCTCGAAGCTCGAGATGCGATCGGCGGGACATGGGATCTCTTCCGGTATCCCGGGATCCGCTCGGACTCGGACATGCACACGCTCGGTTACGTCTTCAAGCCGTGGACCCAGGCCGAGGCGATCGCCGACGGCCCCGCGATCCTCAGCTACGTGAAGGGGACGGCGCGCGAGTACGGCGTCGAGGACAAGGTCCGCTTCGGTCATCGTGTGACCCGGGTCGAGTGGTCGAGCGTGGACGCGCGCTGGACGGTCGAGGGGACGATCGGTGAGGACGCCGCCCCTCTGCTCCTCACCTGCGGCTTCCTGATGATCTGCAGCGGCTATTACGACTACGACAACGCCTATACGCCCGAGTTCGAGGGCACCGCGAGCTTCAAAGGGCGGATCGTCCACCCTCAGCACTGGCCGGAGGACCTCGACTACGAGGGCAAGCGGGTCGTCATCATCGGCAGCGGAGCGACCGCCGTGACGATGGTCCCGGCGATGGCCGAGACCGCGGAGCACGTGACGATGCTCCAGCGCTCGCCGTCCTACATGGTCGCGGTGCCGGCCAGGGACTCGATCTCGGCCTTCGCCAGTCGCCACCTTCCCGAGAAGGCCGCGTACTGGCTTGTGCGCTGGAAGAACGTTCTCCTGATGATGGCGAGCTTCAACCTGAGCCGGCGCCGGCCGGATCTGGTCAGGAAGCTGATCCGCATGGGTGTGGTCCGCATGGTCCCGCCCGACTATGAGGTCGACAAGCACTTCAATCCCGCGTATGACCCGTGGGATCAGCGGATGTGTCTCGTACCGGATGCCGACCTCTTCAAGACGCTCCACAACGGCAGCGCCGAGATCGTCACCGACCAAATCGAGGAATTCACCGAGAAGGGACTGAGGTTGGCCTCCGGCGACGAGCTCGAAGCTGACGTGATCGTCACCGCGACCGGCCTCAACCTCCAGTTCCTCGGCGGCGCGCTGCTGGTGGTCAACGGTCGGGAGGTCGACCCCGCCGAGACGATGACCTACAAGAGCCTGATGCTCGGCGACATCCCGAACATGGCCTTTACGATCGGCTATCCGAACGCGTCCTGGACCCTCAAGGCCGACCTGACGGCCGAGTACGTTTGCCGGCTCCTCAACCACATGGAGGAGCACGGGTACGAGACCTGCGTGCCGCGCAACCGGGACCCGTCCGTCACCGAGGAGCCGCTGATCGACTTCAGCGCCGGCTACATCACCCGATCTCTCGACGAGCTGCCCAAGCAGGGCTCCAAGCTGCCGTGGAAGTTACGCATGAATTACCCCCGCGACATCCTCACCCTCCGCTACGGGGGAATCGAGGACGGGACGCTCGAGTTCGGGACGAAGCGGCAGAGTCCACAGGTGACCCCACCCCGGTGACGCCCACCGAGCTCCGCGACCTGTGCCTGTCGATGCCCGGTGCCGTCGAGGAGTTCCCGTTCACCCCGGAGACCTCCGTCTTCAAGGTCGCCAAGAAGATCTTCGCGATCTCACGCCTCGACGCAGACCCACTGGACGTCAGCGTCAAGTGCGACCCCGACCTCGCCGAGTCGCTGAGGACGACCCACGACGCGATAGTCCCCGGCTATCACCTGAACAAGCGCCACTGGATCACGATCACGCTCGGAGGAGACGGAGATGACGAGCTGGTCCGGAACCTGGTTCGCGACAGCTTCGATCTCGTCAGGCCGTGAACCTCGGGAGAGAGCCGTCCATCTCAAACACCTCTGAGCAGGCTCCGCGCATGGCGACCGTCGAGGATGCTCGGGCAGCCGCCCTCCTCGACGCCCTCAACACCGAGTTCGGGGATAACAAGCGCGACTCGGACTTCCTCGCGCGTCGGCTCGCCACCCTGATCGCCGGCTCGGAGACGAAGGTCTTCCTCGGTGGGCCGGTCCGGACGCCGTGTTCGTGATGCGCCTACGTCCCGCGCTCTGGGCGGACGGAAGCGACGCGTACATCGAGGAGCTCGATGTCAGGCTGGAGCGGCGACGCGTGGGGATCGGCGACGACGCGACCTGCAGCGGTGGCGCCGGGACGACGGGCCAGACCCTGACGAGGTTCGCGCTGGATTCCGCACGCGCCTTGGGACTTGACAAATGTCGAGACATATCAGCTGTCAAGCAACCTTGATATTTGTCTGACCGACTCAGCTACGAGCTGACTTCGTAGTCGTGGACGTGCATCTCGACGATGCGCGCGCCACTCTCGTCGTCAGGGCCCGAACCTCGGAATGCCTTCAGAGCCTCTTCAGACTCCCAGCGCTCGAGCACATTGACCCGGTCTTCTTCGATTGGATCCGCAGACATGGCGAAGTCCAGGCAGCCTGAAGTCGTGCGAGCAGTTCCCACGACATTGAGGCAGTCAGCGAGGAACGCATCACGATCCTGCGCATCAACGGTGAGGTGACCCGTCACGATGATCATGCAGCCCATCGTAGAGGCACAGGCCCCCATTTCGTGACTCGACGGCGCCTTGAGCAGGGCCAGCAACGTCGGTGGTACGATGAACACCATGGCCAGCGTACGTGGGTCGCGACGAAGCTGGGCGATGACTCGGCGGCTCGTCGCGAGCGCGCTCCGCGGTCTCGCGATTCCGCCGCGAGCTTGAGGAACACCTCGTCGAGGGTGACCGGCTCCGCAGCGTCCGCACCCACCGACAGAAAGCGCCGCCCCGGAGGCGGCGCTTCCCCAGAACACCGTGTGTCAGCTGCCGATCAACCGCAGCCGGTGTTGTTCCCACAGGAAGAGCAGGTGTAGCAGGAACCGGTGCGCTGCATCATGCCGCCGCACTGGTCGCAGGCCGGGCCGAGGTCGAGGCCCTTCATCTTCGCCGGGATGACCGGGGGCGTGTCGGTGAATGCGGCCGATGCCGGCACCGCTGAGCCACCGCCGGCGCTGGGGTCAGACCCCCCGCCGCCATTGCCGCCGTTCGAGTGGCCGTTGCCGCCATTCCCGTTGCCCGGGCCCGCCGTGTCGGTCTCGATGCCGGGCAGCTGCGCCTGCTTCATCGCCCGCACCTCGGGGGTGAGGATGCCGAGGTCGTCGAGCTCATCGAGGTCGTCGATGAAGCGGCTCGCCAGCCAGCGCATGATGTAGTCGGGCATCGACTTGGCGAACGGGATCTCCGGGTTCTTGGTGATCCCCTCCGGGTCGAAGCGCATGTAGGAGAACTTCTTCACGAACGTCTCGAGCGGCACCCCGTACTGGAGCCCGAGGGAGATCGCCGTCGCGAACGCGTTCATCATCCCGCGCAGCGTCGAGCCCTCCTTGCCGATGTCGGTGAGGAAGATCTCCCCGACCGTCTGGTCTTCGTACTTGCCGGCCGTGATGTAGCCCTCGTGACCGGCG
>JBBSQE010000029.1:0-18804 GCA_038258095.1 Solirubrobacterales bacterium
CTTGAAGCAGTGCTCTCAGGACCTCGAGCTGCTTGTCACTCAAACGCACAACCCACATCGGCGCACCTCCACTGCTCACTCGGAGTTGCAGGGTTGAACGGGCAACCTAGGCGCGGCGGCGGACGGAACGCCGCTATTCGGCGGGCGCCGGCGTGGGCGCGGGGCCGCTGCCGGAGATCCGCACGGCCTCGATGCGGTTCTCGCGCACCGACTCGACGCGGAGCGTGTAGCCGTTGGCGGCGATCTCGTCGCCGCGCTTGGGCAGGCGACCGAGCTCGCCGAAGACATAGCCGCCGATCGAGTTGTAGGCGTCGGTCGCGACCGGGAGCTCGATGCCGGCGTCGGTGAGATCGCCGAGGGAGACGTGGCCGCGGACGAACCAGTCCCCGTTGGTCAGCCTGCGAAGGGAGCTGGCGCGCGGGTCGGTCTCGTCCTCGATCTCGCCGACGACCTCCTCGAGGATGTCCTCGACGGTGACGATTCCCACGGTCCGCCCATACTCGTCGACGACGACGGAGATCGAGGATCGCTGGCGCTGCAGGTCCTGGAGCAGGTCGTCCAGCGGCCGAGTCTCGGGGACGATCAGCGCTTCACGGACCGCCGGGGAGACCTCGGCCTCCGGGCCCTCGCTCATGAAGAGCCTGGCGAGGCTGTTGTTGTGGACGATGCCCTTGACCCGGTCGGGATTGGCGTCCTCGATCACGACGAGGCGGGTGTGGCCGGAGGTCACGCAGCGCCGCAGCGCCGCCTCGACCGTCTCCGAGCTGTCCACGGTCACCACCGCAGGGATCGGCGTCATCACCTCCCGCGCCTGCTGCTCGTGCAGATGGAAAACGCCGGTGAGCATCACGGCCTCGCCGGGATCCAGGTCCCCACCGGATTGGGAGCGGTCGATGATCTGCTTCAGGTCCTCCGAGGTGTGCCGCTCCTCGAGGTCGTCGGGGTTGACGCCGAACAGGCGAACCACCGAATTGGAGAAGGCGCTCAGCAGGTAGACGGCCGGCGCCGTCATGAGCCGGAAGCCGTTGAGCGGCCGGGCGACGCGGCGGGCGATCGTCTCGGCGCTCGAGATCGCCAGCATCTTCGGGACCTGCTCCCCGAGGCTGATGTGGAGTGAGGTGACCAAAAGCAGGGCGATCGCTGCCGATATCGCCGTGGCCGCGCCGTGGGACAGCGACCCGAAGATCGGCTCGAGAACCGTCGCGAGCGCCGGCTCGGCGAGAGCCCCGATGCCGATCGAGGCGACCGTTATCCCCACCTGGCATGCCGACAGCGAGTCGTCGATGTCGTCGAGCTGGTGGACGACCTCCTCGGCTCCCGACTCGCCCTCGGCCGCGAGCTGCTCGATCTTGCCGCGGCGGGTGCGGACGAGAGCGAACTCGGCCGCGACGAAGAAGCCGTTGACGGCGATCAGGACTACGAGCAGGACGAGGAGAAGAGCGGTCACCTGCGCGCTCCCGTGCGTGAAGTCCTATGCGGCCCGGTACTTCGGGGTAGGTCGTCGTCGCCCATTCGGCTTGCTCAATATAGAAGGCTCGCCCCCTGTCAGCCAGCCCGATGGTGCAATTACCGGGCCAGGGCGTCGATCCGCCCGGCGAGCTCGAAGTCGGCCGCGGTGAGGCCTCCCTCGGAATGGGTGCTGATCGTGATCTTCACCGTGCTCCATGAGATCGCCACGTCGGGATGGTGATTCATCTCGTTGGCGGGGGCAACGAGGTCGTCGACGAATGCCACCGCACCCGTGAAGTCGCCGCGGTCGAGTTCCCTGACGATCGCGTCGCCTTCGCGGGTCCAGCCGTTCACCCCGGCCAGCTCCTGCTCTATCTGCCCATCGTCGAGTAGTGCCAAGATTTCCTCCATGCGGGTCGCGAGCCTTGTTCCCTCCTCCACGGAGATGCTATTCGCCCTGCGCGACGCGCAGGCCCCGTCCCAGCGCCTGGAGGTCGTCGCGGTGACCCACGAGTGCGACTTCCCCGCGGCAGCAACCGGCCTCCCCCAGCTCACGCGAACGGTCATCCCCGAGGGGCTTGACGCCGCCGCGATCGACGCCGAGGTCAAGCGGGTGACCGGCGAGGGCCGAGCGCTCTACGAGCTCGACGAGGATGCGCTCCGCGAAGCCGAGCCCGACCTGATCGTGACCCAGGCGCTCTGCGAGGTCTGTGCCACCTCCCACGGCGAGGTCGTGCGGGTCGCCGCGAATCTCCCGGGGGCCCCCGCGGTTCTCTCCCAGGACCCGAAGGACCTGACCAGCGTCCTTGACGACATCCTCCGCCTGGGCGAGGCGACCGGCGCCCCCGCCGCCGCGATGGCGCTCCGCAGCGCCTTGGAGCGGCGGCTGGCCGAGGTTGCGGACGCCGTGGCCGGCAGGTCTCGGCCGCGAACCCTTGCCCTCGAGTGGCTCGATCCCCCGTTCATCGGCGGCCACTGGGTTCCGGAGATGATCGCCGCCGCCGGCGGCACCGACGTGATCGGCACCACCGGGGCGCGCTCGCGGCAGGTCACCTGGCCGGATCTCGCAGACCTCGCTCCGGACGTGGTCATCGGGATGCCGTGCGGCTATTACGTGGAGAATTCGACCGCCCAGGTGCTCGCCCAGCACGCCAGGGTCGGCGCCCTCGGAGCCTCGCGCGTCTTCGCGGTCGACGCCGCCTCGTCTTACTCCCGGCCCGGCCCGCGACTGATCGACGGTGTCGAGCTGCTCGCGTCCCTCCTCCACCCCGGGGCCGTCGATGCGCCGGACGGCGTCGCTTCGGCTGAGGTCGAGCTCGCCCGGGCCTGATCCGGCCCTTACGAGATCGCCAGGGTGATGACGGCGGCGGCGATGCCCAGAGCCGAGATCGCCGTGAGTTCAATGGGGACCCGACTCGAGCCCAGCTTTCCGCGGTCCCCCGCAACGATGAACAGCGCGCACAGGGCTCCGCCGGCAGCGCCGAACAGGTGCGCCCCAATCGCGATGTGTGGGACGGTGAAGGTGAAGATCAGGTTGATGACGATGATGAAGCCGAGCTGATTGGCTTGGGCCGCCAGCCCGCGGCCGTGAAGGATCACGAATGCGGCAGCGAACAGGCCGAAGATCGCTCCCGAGGCGCCCACCGCAAGGGAGTTGGGATCGAGGACGATCACGCCGAGTGAGCCGATCAGGAGCGACGCCAGGTAGATCGCCACGAAGCGCGGCCACCCCAGTGCCGGCTCGAGGAGCCGTCCGAGGATGAACAGCACATACATGTTGAAAGCGATGTGGAGCAGGCCCCCGTGCAGGAACCCGCTCGTGACGATCCGGTAGGGCTCGCTCGAGACCAGAGGGCCGAAGAGGCCATAGTCGTTGATGATGCGGTTGGTTCCAGCGCCGATCTCGACCAGGTAGCCGACGATGCTGATCGCCATCAGGGTGAAGGTGGCGGGTATCGCCGCGTTCTCGGCGAAGGTGCTGGTCCCTCTCACCACCTTCGTGCGCTGGTTCGAACACTCGGGGCAGCGCATCCCGACCGGCGTCGGCGTCATGCAGTCGGGGCAGATCGGCCGCCCGCACGCCGAGCAGGAGACAGCGGTTTCCCGGTTGGGATGTCGGTAACAGACCTCGGCCATCGCGACGGGGGAGGCTACCTGCGGCGCGCGGCGGCCAAGGACGACACCCGGTCAGCCGGGCAGGCGGACAGAGGTCAGGATCGGGCCGGTCGGCGTCAGACTTCCGCCCGTCGGCTCCGCGGTGACCACGACGGCGTCGGCGTCGTTCAGGTCGTGGGGGATCGCCGCGCTGGCCGTACCATTGCTGCGCACCGCGAAGAGCGACGAGGGCACCATCTTCCCGTTCCGCTGTACCCACGCCTGGTAGACCTCTCCGGGCGGGGGCGGCGACAGGTTGGTCAGCTCCAGCGTTCCGTGATCGTCATCGATCGTCAGGCGCGCGGTCCCCGTCGGATTGGATTGGGGCGGCGTGGATCTGCCCCCCGTTCCGTCGCCCCCGGTCCCGACCATGTAGCCGACCGCTCCGACGACGAGCACGAGCAGGATCGCCGCCAGGCCCATGGCCGGCTGCAGCGAGAGGTCCGGGAGTTGAAACCAGGATCGGCGCGGACGGGCGAGCTCGGGTTCCGGCTGTGGGGTGGCGACCGACTCATCGAGCCCGACCTCGGCGAGGATGCGGCTGCGCAGCTCGGCGGGAGGCTCGCGGCGCGGGACGGCCTCGGCCAGCATCTCGACGGCGGGCCGCATGTAGAGGGCGCGCTTGCGCACTCCCTCGGAGGTCGCGAGCAGCTCCTCGACGCGCTTCTCCTCCTCGGGGCTCAGCGCTCCGAGGAGATAGGCGCCGAGCTCGTCGGCGATGTCGAGGCGGTCGTCGTCGCGGCGGTCGTCGGTCATGCCGTCAACCCCTCTGCGAGGTGTGCCCGGATCTTCTCCATGCCGAGCCGCATCCGGCCCTTCACGGTCCCGAGCGGCATGCTCAGCATCGACGCGATCTCGGACTGGCTGAAGCCTCCGAAGTAGGCGAGCTTGATGACCTTTGACTGCTCCGAGGGGAGCTCTTGCAGGGCCCCGCGAAGCTCACGCGCCTGTTCATTTCGCAGGGCTTCGTCGTCGGTCAGCGTCTCCGAAGGTCGCGACTCGAGGATCGCGTCGTCGTCGAAGGTCAGCTTCGGCGCCTTGCCCGCCTCGCGGCGGAGGTTGTCGATCGCCCGGTTGCGGACGATCCCGAGGGTCCAGGCCCGGACGCTCCCGCGGGTGCGGTCGTAGCGCGCCCCGGACTTCCAGATCGAGACGAATGCCTCCTGGGTCACGTCCTCGGCGGTCGTCGGCTGACCGACGATGCGGTAGGCCAGCGAGTAGGCGGCGCCGCCATGGCGGTCGTAGAAGACCTCGAACGCCAGGGGATCCTGGTCCGCGATCAGCGGCATCAGGTCCTCGTCGGCGAGACGCTCCAGCTTTTCGGGTTGCATTGCCAAGTTCTCTACTCACAGGCTACGACCCATTAGTGGGTATGGATCACTAATTCGACCGCCACAAGCGCGAGACTGCCTGAACCCGACCCTAGGAGGAGTGGATGGAAGGCGCAAGCCCGGCACGGTTGTACGCGACGCTCGTCGGCGGAGCACTGGTCATCGGCGGCATCATCGGGTTCTTCTATAACGCCAGCTTCGACGTGGGGAACTCGCTGCAGTCAGACGACGCGCTCGGTCTCCTCTCGGTCAATGCGTGGCACAACATCGTCCACATCCTCACCGGAGCACTGGGGCTCGCGCTCGCGAGTGCCGCCGCCCGCCAGTACGCGCTGGGTCTCGGGTTCGTCTACGTGGTCGTGGCCGTGCTCGGGATCATCCATCTCGGTGGCGGGGACACGGATTCGATCCTGAAGCTGATCCCGGTCAACACCGAGGACAACGTCCTCCACATCGTCCTCGGCTTCCTGGGAATCGCCGCGGGGCTCGCAACTCCGGTTGCCCGCAAGCCCTCGCGGACCCCGGCGGCGACCTGAGGACGCCCGCAGCTACTGAAGCTTCGAGCGAAAGCCCTCGCTGAGGTGACGGATCGTGCCGCCCGAGCGATGGCGGCTCCGTCGGCGGGTCTCGAGCAACACCAGGGCGCCCGTTGCAACGCTTCCGGCTGCCACCGCCACGACGGGTCGGACCCAGTTGCGGGGGTCGCGCAGGGACTCAGCTTCGGAATCCGAGAGCTCGTCCGCCCAGTCCGAGAGTTCGTCGGCAGCGGCCTGGGTCACGGCCGAGAGCGTCGTGTGAAGGCGCTCGGAGAGGCGCTCCGGCGGATCGATCGGCTGTAGGGCATCGGCCAGCAGACGCTCGATGCGCAGGGCGTCGGCGTCGGGCGCATCGGCCCCGGTCGGATCGACCGCCTCACTCATCGCCCATCTCCTCCTGGAGCTGCTTGATGGCGCGGTGGATCAGCACCTTGGTCGCGCCGTCGGATTTCCCCATCGCCCGGGCGATCTCGCGGTTGTCCATCCCAAGCGCGAAGCGCATGATCAGCGCCTCGCGTCGGTCCCCCGGAAGACCGTCGAGGTGCTTGATCACCGACCGCAGCTCCTCGCGGCCCTCGACCAGAGCCTCGGTGCCATGCTTCGCGGCGGGCGGCTCGACCGACTCCAGGGGCGTCTGCGGGCGGCGTGCCCGGTCGCGGTGGTAGTTCGAGGCCAGGTTGTGCGCGATCCGGATCAGCCACGGCCGCAGGGGTCTTCCGTCGGACTCGCGTCGGGCGCGATCGAAGTGCCGGTAGGCCTGGAGAAACGCCTGCTCGGTCAGGTCCTCCGCGTCGTGATGGTTGCCGACCCGGTAGTACGAATACGAATAGACGTCGCGCAGGTGGTCCCGGTAGAGCTGCTCGAAGGCTCGGTCTGACTCGGCCTTGGCCGCGCCGGTCGGGATGCCGGCCTTGGTCGCGTCGTTCACCGGCGCAGGGTACCCGCGGGGAGCGTCGCATCGTGGCCGCGATGTTGCGCGCGCTCATGCGGCCCTCCTCGCCCGCTCGACCCTGCGCAGCCCGGCGACCCAGGCTTCCGGCCCGATCTCGCCCTCGATGAGGGCCTTCAGCCCCTCCAGTCCGCCGGCGGGGATTCCGGCAGCGGCGACTGTGCTGGCGATCAGCGGGACGGAGTCGAGGCCCTCGGACGCCTGACCGATGATCTGCGGGATCTGCGCGGCGGGAGTGCCCCGGCCGAGCAGCTCCCCGGCGCGCCGGTTGCGGCCTCCCGGCGCGAGGACCGTCGCGGTCAGGTCCCCCACTCCGGCGAGCCCGTGGAATGAGGCCTGGTCGCCACCGCGGGCCACCGCGTACTCCACGCACTCCCGCCAGACCTCCGCGGCCGCGATGCCGGCCGCGTTGAGCCCGTGGGGCTCCGCGGCGGCGGCGGCGAGCGCGGCGGCGTTCTTCGCGGCGCCCGCCATCTCGACGCCGATGACATCGGCCGAGCGTTCGCACACGAGCCCGGCGCGGTCGAACACCCGGCCGAGCTGGCTGCGCAGATCGGCATCCGCTGACCCGAGCACCAGAGCGGCCGAGCCGGAGACGGCCTCGCGAGCGTGAGCGGGGCCACCGAGGCAGGAGACGGCACGCGCGCGCACCCTCTCCCCCACGTACTCCGACGGAAGCTGTCCCTGCGGCGCGACCAGTCCCTTGGTGAGGAGAAGCATCGCCGAACGCTCGCCGACTTGATCGGCGATCTGGCCGACCCCCTGGGGCAGGGACTTCGAAGGTATGGCGAGACAGACGAGGTCGAGGCCGGCCAGCTCGATTTCCGTCGAGGCCTTCACCTCCAGACCCGCGGGAAGGCTGACGCCGGAGAGGTAACGGTCGTTCTCCCGCGTCTCCTGCATCTTCTCCGCCTGCTCTGCGGTACGCGTGCCGAGCTGGACCTCGAGCCCGCCGCGGGCGAGGAGCACGGCAACCGCCGTTCCCCAGCTCCCGGCTCCGATGACGGCGGCGCGACGCATCGGGGGCAACCCTCCAAGGTCCTCCCACTGGAGCTCGACGTTCGGCCAGATCCGTCCCGTCACCGTCGCGGCGAGTGCGGGCGAGGGCCGCTCCGAGCGCGGGAAGGTGAGCGCCTTCCCGAGGCGGAGGCTGACCTTCTTCGGGCGCACCAGCCAGCCGCTGCGAACGTGCTCGGTGCCGAACACGGCGGTCGGCACGACCGACGCGCCGGTCTGGAGGGCGAGCCGGCCGACTCCGCGCTTCGGCGTCGCGAGTGACCCGTTGCGAATCCGGGTGCCCTCCGGGAAGATGCAGATCGTCCCGCCGCGCTCGAGGACCATTCGGGCGGTCTTCATCGCCTCCTCATCTGACTCGCCACGGCGGATCGGGAAGGCGCCGACCCGGCAGAGCACCCAGCCCTGCCAGCGCTTCTCGAAGAGCTCGCGCTTGGCGACGAAGTTCATCGGCTTGCGCCATGGCATGCAGGCGCCGATCACGAATGGGTCCAGAAAGCTGCGGTGGTTGGAGGCGACGATCATCGCGCCGTCCACGCGTGCGTGCTCACGCCCTCCGCGCGAGAGGCGAAACCAGATCAGGAAGAACGGTTGGAGGACAACGCGCGCGATCAGGTACATGACCCAGTTCACGCCGTGCTGGCGCGTATAGGCGTGGTACGAGAGAAATCGCTCCTCGGTCACGAGAAGCGCTACACGGCCCGCGGACCGCGGTTACCAGGCGGCATCGAGTATCCGGCGGAGTTCGTCGCTGCCGGGAGGGTCGGGGGTGAAGGCGAGTTGCGGGCGGGCGAGGATCGCATCGAGGGCATCATCGAGGCGATCATGGGCGGCCCCGATGGCGCCGAGGCCGGGAGGGTCGCCTCCGAGGGCGCTGATGCGGCTTCGCAAGCCGGCGGGCTCAGTTTCAAGGGCGGTGGCGAGGTCGGCCATCTCCCGCGGCGCACGATCGAGCATCGCTTCCATGGCGTGCGGCAGAACCGCGGCATTGGTCTGAGCGTGGGGGCTGTCGCAGACGGCCACGAGCGTCTGGCAAATGACGTGGTGGATCGAGAAGCCGCCGGAGTCGATCGCATAACCGCAATAGATCGAGCCGAGGGCGAGGTCATCGCGATCGGTGTCCGCTACGTCGAGGGCGGCCGAGATCAGCTCGGCCCCCTTCAGCCCGAGCATCCGCGAGACGGGATTCGCCATCGGCGTGTAGAGCGAGTCGGCGGCGTGGGCGAGCGCGTTCATCGAGCTGGCGCGCAACTCGTCCTCGGGTGCCGACGTCATCTCATCGGGATCGGCGATGACGAGCACCGGCCGCACGAGGGCCTTCGCCCGGGTCTCGGCGCCGGTCGGGAGCCGGTGGATTCCGGTCATCTCCGCGCCCGACATCGTGGTCGGGACGGCAGCGACCCTGGCGCCGGTGACCGCCGCTACGGCCTTGGCGGCGTCGATCACGCGCCCTCCGCCGAGAGCGACCAGCCGCTCGGCGTCGGCGGCACGGTCGAGGAGCTCTGCGGAGATCTCGGCGACCGCGCCGACCGGCACCTCATGGACCGCGCCTGCGCGCTCCGCGAGAGCCCCCTCGCTCCCGAGCGCACGCTCGGTGGAGAGCAGCTCGAAGCCGCCGCCGAATCCGTGCTCGTCGAGCAGGTCGGGCGCACTCTGGGCGGCTTCCGGCCGGAAGACGACGGTGCGGCCGGCGTCGCGCCACACGAACGCGTCTGCCATCGGCCGCCTACTCGGACCGCGGATTGACGATCGGGCGCAGGTTCGGCTCGACCTTTTCCCGCAGGTGCTCGTAATCCGGCGGCAGCGAGAGCTTCTCGCCGAGCGTCTCGAGCGGCTCGTCGACCGTGAAGCCGGGGCCAAGCGTCGCGATCTCGAACAGGACGCCGCCGGGCTCGCGGAAGTAGATTGACCGAAAGTAGAAGCGGTCGATGACCGGCGTCGGGTGGGCGCCGCCGGCGATCGCCCGCTCACGCCATAGCTCGTGCTCTTCGATCTTCGAGGCCCAGGCGACGTGGTGGACGGTGCCCGCGCCCTGGAGCCCGCGCTCAGCCGGAGCCGGATCGAAGACGTAGGAGCCGCCGCGCTCCTCGCCCCGGGCCTCCCAGCCACCTCCGGCGGGCTCGAACTCGAGCGCCTCGAGCAGCGGGGTGGTCCGGTCTGGGTCAGAAGCGTAGGCGCGGACGGCGTGGAATCCCTGGAGGGCATGCTTGGCGGGTATCTCGGGGTGAACGGCGCTCAGTGGCGCGTCGGGTACGTCGACTACGACGAGCTCGTGGTCGAGGCCCTCGGGGTCCGAGAATCGAAGCGAGTCACCACGGGCCGCCTCGTGCCCCAGCTCCGTGAGGCGGGTCTCCCAGAAGTCCAGGGCCGCGGGAGATGCGACCCGCCAGACGATCCGGTGGACCATCCCCTCGCCGGCCATCCCGCGTGGCGAGCCCGGGAACTCGAAGAAGGTCAGGTCCGATCCGGCCGAGCCGTTCTCGTCGGCGAAGAACAGGTGGTAAACGTCGGGGGAGTCCTGGTTGACCGTTTTCTTGACCAGCCGGAGGCCGAGGACGCGAACGTAGAAGTCGACGTTGCTCTGGCCGTCCTCGGTGATGGCGGTGATGTGGTGGATGCCCTCGAGCTTCATTAGAGCCCGCCCCCGGACTCGAACCGGGAACCGCTGCTTTACAAGAGCAGTGCTCTTCCAGTTGAGCTAGGCGGGCGGATCGTGTTTCAGCCTATCCAGCGGCGGGATCGGCGGTTGTGGCGGAGGTGGCGGGTGCCCACCCCTTCACTACAGCTGCCACAGCTTCTAGCCGTTCCGGGGTGGGCCCCCGCCACCTACCACGTAGCCGCCAAGCCCGCCGCAGGATCGGCCAAAGCCCGAGTCCGCCATAGGTATGGGTGGCGGGATGAGGCCGACACTCCGAGTCCGCCGGAGATGGGTGGCGGGATCAGGCAAAGGTCCGAGCCCTTGCCCGATCTTCCAGCTCACATGAAGAGCGGGAAGTGCCGCACTGAAGGCCCCTGAACCCTAGTTCGGCACTTCCCGCTCGTCGAGGTGCAGGCCGACCTTCCGCTTCACCCGCTGCAGCGCGTTGTCGACGGTCTTCGTGTCGCACTCCATGCGCTCGGCGATGACCTCGTAGGAGTAGCCGTCCAGGTAGAGCGAGAGGACCCGGGACTCGAGCTCGGAGAGGACGCTCGTCAGGCAATCGACGAGGCTCTCCAGCTCCTGTGAGGCGATCACCTGGACCACCGGGTCTGAAACCGAGGGGCCGGGGAGGATGTCCTCCAGGGTCGTCTCCGAGTCGCCGGCGGCCGCCGGAGTCTGGCTGAAGGAGACGTACTGGTTGAGCGGGGTGTGCTTGTTGCGGGTCGCGGTCTTGACGGCAGTGATGATCTGGCGGGTGATGCAGAGCTCGGCGAAATTGCGGAAGCTCGACTCGCGGTCGGTCCGGTAGTCGCGGATCGCCTTGTAGAGGCCGACCAGGCCCTCCTGGATCAGGTCGTCGGACTCGCCTCCGAGGAGGAAGTAGGACGACGCCTTGAGGCGGACGAAGCCGCGGTAGCGACGGATGATCTGGTCGTAGGCATCCGTATGACCGTCCTTGGCGAGGGCGACGAGATAGTGATCGTCAAGCTCACCTTGAGGGTTTGCGCGGGACGTGCCCCGTGTCTGGCCTATCGAGCGGGCCGGAAGGGAAAACTCCTGCGTAGGGGTAGGTAGTGCCACTGACGGTTCCTCCTTCGAGGGTGTCGGTGGCGCCGCTTACCTCCCCAGGGGCGCCGCTCTCCTTTGACGACTGCTGCCTCAACCTGAGGTTCAGCCTTATCTGCGGATAAGTGTATGCGCGAATCGGGTTCTGTCAACCCGCGGCGCGCACTCCTGCAACCGTTCTTGCAGGCGCCGTTGCATGTGTTACGGAGCGCCCCAGCGCGAAATCAACGCGCGGCGGAGCGCTGGCGGACCGCCTCGAAGGCCAGGGCGGCGGCGGCCGAGCTGACGTTCAGCGAACCGACGCGACCTGACTGCGGCAGGGTTATGGAGCCGTCGCAGACGCTCGCAACCCGGGGGCGCATGCCACCCCCCTCCCCACCGAGCACCAGCGCGGTCCTGCCGGTCAGGTCCGTCTCCCACGACGGCCGGCCCCCTTCGGGCGCGGTGCCCCAGACCCAGAAGCCGGCGTCCTTTGCCAGGCCGAGCCAGTCCGCGATGTTGCGGGTGCGCACGACCGGGAGATGCTCGACGGCGCCGGCCGACGCCTTGCATGCGGCCGGAGTCACGGCGGCGGCCCGGCGCTCCGGTATGACGACCCCGGAGGCCCCGGCCACCTCGGCCGTGCGGCACACGGCTCCCAGGTTCCGCGGATCCTGCACCTCGTCGAGGACGAGAACGAGCGCTTCGGCCTCGCTGAAGAAGCCTGTCGGGTCCGCGTAGGGGTACGGATCGACCTCGGCCACCACGCCCTGATGGTCCTCGGAGCCGCAGAGATGCTCGAGCTCCTGTGGCGAGGTCTCCGGCGCGCGCCAGACACGGTGGACCGTCCGCCGGCCCCCTTCGGCCTCGGCCACCGGGCGGCGACCGTAGATGACCATGCGGGCCGCCGCGTTGTCAGGCACGACGCACCAGTCGGGCGCCCTCGGCGGAGTCTCGGACGTCCCAGCCGAGGCGTGCGAGCTCGTCGCGCACCTCGTCCGCGCGCTCGAAGTTGCGCTCCGCGCGCGCCGTCTCCCGCTCTGCGAGCAGCTCCTCGGCAATCGCCCCCGGGTCCTCTGCGTCGGCCCCAGCAAGCGACTCGAGCCCGACGAGCTCCAGCATCGCGGCGAGTGTGCTGCGGGCGTCGGCGACCGGTGCCCGGTTCGCCGCCGCGACCAGGTCGAAGGCCGCCGCGAAGGCGGCAGGGGTGTTGAAGTCATCGGAGAGGGCCCCGAGGAAGCGCTCGTGGTGGGCGGCGGCCACCTCGGCTTCGCCCTCATCCGGGTCGGGCTCGCGGAGGAAGTTCCGCAAGCGCTCGATCCGGGCCTTGGACTCCTTCAGCGCCTCGGCGCTGAAGGCGAGCGGCTGCCTGTAGCGCCCTGAGAGCAGGTAGGCGACGACGGCCTCGCGCCCGTAGCGGTCAAGCGCCTCGACGAGTTGAAACACGTTCCCCTCGGTCTTCGACATCTTCTCTGCGCTCGTCTCGATCATTCCGTTGTGCATCCATGCCCTCGCGAAGGGGCGCCCGGCGGCGCTCGACTGCGCGATCTCGTTCTCGTGGTGGGGGAAGACGAGGTCGGAGCCACCGCCGTGGATCGCGAACTCCGGCCCCAGCTCGGCCTCGGCCATCGCCGAGCACTCGATGTGCCAGGCGGGACGGCCCGGGCCCCAGGGGGAATCCCAGCTCGTGTCCTCGTCGGACTTCGTCGCCTTCCAGAGGGCGAAGTCGATCGGCGACTCCTTACGGTTGCGGGAATCGACGTCCTCCCCCTGGTCCATGTCCTCGAGGCGCCGATTCGACAGGGCTCCGTAGGCATCGAAGCTCAAGACCCTGAAGTAGACGTCACCCTCGGACTCATAGGCATGCCCCAGCTCGACCAGCTCCGCGGTGAGCGCAATGATCGGGTCCACCATCTCGCTTGCGAGCGGCTCGGAGTCGGGACGGCCGATCCCGAGACGACCTGTGTCCTCAATATATGCGGCCGTCATCTCCGCGGCGAACTCCGCCGAGCCCTGGCCGGCCTCGCGCGCAGCCGCATAGATCTTGTCGTTGATGTCGGTGATGTTGATCACGAGCCGCGGCCGGTACCCCTGACTGCGGAGAAACCTCGCAAAGAGCGAGAAAACGACGAACGGCCGGGCGTTGCCGATGTGGATGCGGCTGTAGACGGTCGGCCCGCAGGCATAGATCCCGACCTCCCGGCCGGGGTCGAGAGCGTGGATCTCGCCCGAAAGGGTGTCCCTTATGCGGATGTCGCGCATCCGGGTGATGCTAGATGCCCGCCCGGCCCTCCGGCTAGACTCCCCACCCGGATGAGCAGCTCGATGAAGGCCCACCGTCTGCGGCGGGTCGAGGAGGCATTCGCCTCGCTGCCCGAGCGCTACCTCGGCGTCGACGAGGGTGATGACGCCATTATCCAGATCCGCCTCGAGGACGTCGGCCGGAGCTGGGAGGTCGAGCTGAAGCCGGACCGTTGCCGGGTCGGGAACTCGCCCGCGCACCGGCCTGATGTCGTGATCGGTACCGACTCGGCGACCTGGCTCGCGCTGCGCGAGGGGCGCCTCTCCGGGCTCGACGCCTTTTCGCAGCGGCGGCTCTGGGCACGCGGCGACCTCGACGCCGAGGTCGGCTTCGAGGGTGTCTTCCGCCTCCCCCACGACCGTCCGCCGCTGATGCGGATGCACGACGTGCAGGTTCGCGGCGCCTCGATCTCGACCCTGACCGCCGGCCAGGGGGATGAGCACGTGATCCTGATCCACGGTCTCGGCGGGGCCAAGAGCTCGTTTTACGAAACGGTCTCCGCCCTGTCCGGCGGCTACACCGTCCACGCGATCGACCTCCCCGGGTTCGGCGGCTCCTCGAAGCCGGTGCGCGCCGCATACGACCCGGACTTCTTCGCCCGCCACGTGCTCCGCTTCATGGACGCGCTCGCGCTCGACCGTGCCCACCTGGTCGGCAACTCGATGGGAGGGCGCGCCGCCCTCGAGGTCGGCCTCCGTGCCCCTGATCGCGTCCGCACGCTCAGCCTTCTCGCCCCCTCGATGGCCTGGCTGCGGGGCCGCACGTTTGCTCCGCTCGTGAAGCTCCTCCGCCCCGAGGCGGCGGCCATCCCACACCCGATGACCGCCGGGATGGTGAAGAGCCAGTTCTGGGGCCTGATCGCCCGTCCCGACCGTGTCGACCCCGCCGTCGGCGACATCGCCGCCGACGAGTTCGTCCGCGTCTACCGCTCGCGGATGGCGCGGGTCGCCTTCGCCGCGGCCGCCCGGAACATCTATCTGGAGAAGCCCTACGGGGAGGGTGGTTTCTGGACCCGCCTGGAGGGCCTCCAGCCGCCCTCGCTCTTCATCTGGGGCTCCGAGGACAAGCTCGTGCCGGCCAGCTTCTCCCGTCACGTCGAGGCGATCCTGCCCGACTCGGCCCAGGTCGTGCTCGCCGAATGCGGCCATGTTCCCCAGATCGAGCTTCCCGACCGCACCCACGCGATGGTCCACAGCTTCATCGCCAGCGAGGGCGAGCAGTTCGGCGGGGACGAGATACTCGCCACCGCCATTCGCTAGCCACCGCCATCCGCTCGCTCCCGCCGCGCTGAACTACAATCGCTCTGGCAATGGGCACCACTGAGACGCTCGCCGCGAAGGCGAGCCAGAACGGCGACAGCGCCGCGCATGATGAGGAGCCGGGAGCTGCCGGCGACGAATCCGCCAATCCCTTCTCCCGGGCCGTGGGGCGAGCCCTCGGCTCCGTGGCGGACCTGATCGCGAGCCGCCTCAAGGCCGACCTCGACGACCGCGACCCCGACTACATCCGCGAGCACCTCCCGCTCGTCTGGCTGCTCTCGAGCATCTGGTTCCGGGGTGAGGTGCGAAACCTCGGCAACATCCCCGAGTCCGGGCCGGTGCTGATGGTGGGCAACCACTCGGGGGGCAACATGACCCCCGACACCCAGATCCTCACGCTCGCCTTCTCGACCTACTTCGGAGTCGAGCGACCCTACTACCAGCTTGCCCACAACCTCGTCGTCGCCTCGCCGGTCGGCCAGATCCTCCGCAAGTACGGAACGGTGTCCGCGTCTCCTGAGAATGCCGAGCGGGCCCTCGACTCCGGCGCCGCCCTGCTGGTCTATCCCGGAGGGGACTGGGAGGTCCACCGCTCCTCCTGGGAGGGAAACACGGTCGACTTCGGCGGCCGCCGCGGCTACGTGCGGCTGGCGCTCAAGAAGAAGGTGCCGATCGTCCCGGTCGTCAGCGTCGGAGGCCAGGAGACCGCGCTCTTCCTCGGCCGCGGCAACCGGCTCGCTCGCGGCCTGGGGCTTGACTCGCTCTTCCGGCTCAAAGTCCTCCCCGTGTCGATCGCTCCCCCCTGGGGCCTCAACGTCGGCGACTTTCTCGGCCACCTTCCGCTCCCCGCCAAGATCACGATCGAGGTGCTCCCACCGATCGATCTCGAGGAGCAGTTCGGTCCCGACCCCGACATCGACGAGATCCACGACTACGTCACGCGGGTCATGCAGGAGGCGCTCGATGCGCTCGCCGCGGAGCGCCGCTTTCCGGTGATCGGATGAGGATCTCGGAATCGGTCACCGTCTCGGCTCCGCCTCACCTGGTGTGGAGGTTTCTCGCGGAGCCCGACAACTACTTGCGATTCATGTCTGGGGTGACCCGCTGGGAAGTCGTCGGCGACCGGCGCACCGGGCTCGGCGCCCGTTATCGGATGCTGCTCCGGATCGGCGCCGCCGAGGTCGGTGGCCTGGTCGAGATCGTCGAGTTCTCGGAGCCCAAGGACATGGCCTGGACATCCGTAACCGGGGTCGACCAGCGTGGCCGCTGGCGGATCCGGGACGCCCGTGATGGCCGCTCCCGCGTCGAGTTCCGCTACGCGTACGGAGTCGCCGGTGGCGGTATCTTCGGCTGGCTTTCCGAGATGGTGGCGGCGCCCACGCTCGGGCGCCACGTCAGACGGACGCTCCACCAACTGAAGCGCCAGGTCGAACACGAGCAGCTCCGGTCCGAAGCGGAGCGTCGGCGTGCAGCGCGAGAGGCATCACCCGCCGGCGCGGGCTAGAAGAGCTGGAAGGTCAGAAGGTCCGGTAGCCGCCGACGGGCTCGCGTGCCGGCTTCGGAGCCGGATCGCCGCCCGGGGACCGTCGCGGCCGGCGAGCGGGTGCGGTGGCAGCGCCCGCTGAAGCCTGGTCGTCGTCGCGGCGTTCGTAGGGCGCCGCCGTCTCGTCGGCGGCCGCGAGCGCATTGCGGCGCGCGCGCTCTGAGGAGCTCCGCACCTCGTCCTCGAAGCCGCGGCGGGCGATCTCGGCCTTGCGCTCCGCTTCTGAGCGGAGGCGATCCTCCTCGGCGCGCATACGTTCCTCGGCCCTGCCGCGGGCAAGCTCCTCGGCGTCTAGCTGCACGCGCTCGACGAGTTTCTGCACGCGTTCCTCGGCATCCTTGCGGACCTGCTCCGTTCCGGCCATGACGCGCCTCTCGATGTCGGCCTCGATCCTCTGCACGGTCTCGGCGGCCACCCGCTCCGCGATGTCGGCCCGCTCCTCGGCGGCGGCGACGCGAAGCTTCGCGTCGGCCTCGGCATCAGCGGCGTGGCGCTCGGCCTCGCGGGCACGGTGCTCGATGGCATCAGTGACCTTGATCCGCGTCCCTTCAACCCGCCTGTCGGCATCGGACTCGAGCCGCCTCGTGGTCTCCTTCAGGGACTTGTCGGCTGCGGCCTTGAGGGCGACGATGCGCGCCTCGAGCTCGCGCTTCTCCCGCTGAGCCTTCTCGAAGGCCCGTGCCGTCTCCCGCTCGGACTCCTTGACCTGGGCCTCCGTGCGCTCGAGCTTCTGCTCCGCGGTGACCGCCCGTTTCTGGGCATCACGTGTCAGCTTTCTCGCCGCATCGAGGCGCTCGCGCGCTTCTGAGGCGATCTTCGCGAGCGTCACCTTCGCCTTGCCCTTCAGCTCCTCGCGGATCTCGGTGAGCGATTCCTCGAAGCGGGCCTCGGCGGCGATCGCCTCGCGCTCGGCCTCCGCGGCGTGTCGCTCGGCCTCGCGGGCCTGCTCGGTAGCCTGCCTCGCCAGCGCCAGCGCCTCGACCTCGGACTCACGGGCCTCGACCGCGATGTCGAGCGCCTCCGCCTCGCGGATCCTGAACTCGCCCGCCAGGGCGCTTGCCCTGGCACGCATCCGCTCGGTGGCCTCGCCCACGACCCGCAGTTGCGGAGGGGCGGGGTGGGGAGTCGTCACCTCGTCCACCTCTTCTGGCACCGGAGCCGAAGCTGATGAAGAATCGCTCATGCTCCGCTCAACCTAGCGGTTCCCGCCGAGGGTCGGAGTGCCGCTTACGGCGACCCCGGATGGGGCGTGATCAACGCGACCGGGATGCCGAGGCCCGCCTCGCGCCTCACCGTGGCGATCCGCCGCCCCGGCTGGACCGCGTCCCGCACCGCACCGAGCTTCTCGCCGAACAATTCGGCTGCCAGTCCGATGTCGGCAACCGTCATCGTCAGGCCCCAGAACGCGGCGGGGCCGTCTGACCCGTGGGGATTCTCGACGACTTCGACGATCGTGGCGCCCGGCCGAAAAAACGCCTGCCGGACATCAGGCCCGGGCTCGGTTGCCTCGCGGACTCGCCTCAGCACGAACCCCGCGCCCTCCATGGCCGCCACGGTCCGCTTCAGATCAGGGGTGAAGACGACGATGTGGTCGACGGCGGCGGCGCTGTTCGGGTGGTCGACGCCGGTCGCCGTGTTCGGGTGCTCGGCCGGCACCTCCCTACCCTCCTGCCCGATCTCGGTGGGGAGTCCGTCGATCTCCTTCGAGCCGGCGCCGAGCAGGATCCAGCCGCTGATGCCTCCGTCGCCCCCTTCGAGCCGTATCTCGACTCCGCCGAGGGTCGCCGAGCCGCCCGAGACCGTGAACCCGCACTCCTCCCACGCCCCCGCGGGCGAGGCGACCCGCACGGCGGCGATCGCGAGGTCCTCGCTCAGCCCGTGCCCTCGCCGTCGCCATCAGCGGCGTCGTCGCCACCGGTCGTCGCCGAGCGCCCACTTTCCTCTTCCTCACGCTCGACCAGCTTGCGCTTGAGGATCTTGCCGGTGGCGTTGCGCGGCAGCTCGTCGAGGAACTCCACCTCGCGCGGCGCCTTGTAGCCGGCGAGGTTCGACTTGACGTGCTTGCGGACCTCGTCCTCGGAGACATCCTTGCCCTCGCCGGTGACGACGAAGGCCTTGAGGCGCTGGCCGAACTTCTCGTCCTCGACGCCGATGACCGCGGCCTCGGCGATCGCCTCGTGGTCGGCGAGCAGGTCCTCGACCTCGCGGGGGAAGACGTTCTCGCCGCCGGAGACGATCATCTCGTCGTCGCGGCCGTCGATGAAGAGGCGCCCGTCATCGTCGAAATGGCCGACATCGCCCGAGGAGAGCAGGCCGTCGATCGCGTCCTTGCCACCGCCGCCGGTGTAGCCCTCGAAGGCCATGTCGTTGCCGACGAAGATACGTCCCGTCTCACCCTCCTTGACCGGCTTGTCGTCTTCCCCGTAGAGCCTGACCGTCGTGCCGCGCGGGGGGCGGCCTGCGGTCCCCGGAGCGGCCCGGAGATCGGCCGGACCCGCGATGGTCGCGTAGGCGACCTCGGTTGAGCCGTAGAGGTTGTAGACGTTGTCGCCGAAGTGGTCCATCCACTTGATCGCGAGCTC
>JBBSQE010000030.1:0-18801 GCA_038258095.1 Solirubrobacterales bacterium
CCTGTTCTTCCTGGTCCCGATGTACTTCATGGCCGAGCTGGCGCTCCGGTCGGGGTCCATCGCGACCGGGGGGTTCACCTTCACCTGGGCGTGGTCGAACTTTCCCGATGCCCTGTCAGCGAACAAGGAGCAGATCATCCGCTCCTTCTACTACGCGGGTACGGCGACGATCCTGGCCCTCCTGATCGCCTACCCGCTGGCCTATGCCATCGCCCTGAGGGCCGGGCGCTACCGGCTGCTGCTCCTCTTCGCGGTGATCGCGCCGTTCTTCACGACCTACCTGATCCGCACGATCGCCTGGAAGACGATCCTCTCCGACCAGAGCCCGGTCGTCAACTTCCTGCAGACGATCTCGGTCCTGCCTCCGGACGGCCACCTCCTCGCCACCCCTGCGGCTGTCATAGCCGGGCTGACCTACAACTTCGTGCCGTTCATGATCCTGCCGATCTACGCGAGTCTCGAGCGCGTGGACCTGCGATTGATCGAGGCCGCCAAGGACCTCTACTCCTCGTCGCGCTCAGCCTTCCTGCGAGTCACCCTGCCGATCACGATGCCCGGTGTCGTCGCCGGCGTGCTCCTCACCTTCATCCCCGCCTTCGGGGACTACGTGAACTCGGCTCTGCTCGGCGGCACGAACCAGGCGATGGTCGGCAACAAGATCCAGTCGCTCTACCTGGTGGAGCGGGATTACCCCGAGGCCGCGGCACTCTCGTTCCTGATGATGGCCCTGATCCTGGTGACCGTCCTGATCTACATCAAGATGGCCGGAACCGAGGCCTTCATGGGCGACGAGGACGAGGCGACCGCCTGACGATGGCCTGGCTTCGCCGCAACGGGATCCGGATCTACGCCGGACTCGCGATCGCCTACATGCTGATCCCGATCGCCGTCATCGCCGTGTTCTCGTTCGGAAACACACCGCGGGGAAAGCTCACCTTCGGACTCGACGACGGGTTCACCACGAAATACTGGTCGAGCGCCTTCTCCATCGATGAACTGAACAACGCCCTGATCACCTCGCTGAAGCTGGCCGCCGTCGCCACCGTGATCTCGACGGTTATCGGCACCCTGATGGCGATGGCGCTGGTGCGGCACCAGTACTTCGGGCGCCGAGCGACCAACCTGCTGATCATCCTTCCGATGGCGACGCCCGAGGTCGTGATCGGCGCCGCGCTCCTTTCGATGTTCATCACCTCGCAGATCCCGCTCGGTTTCACGACCCTGCTGATCGCCCATGTGATGTTCTCGATCAGCTTCGTGGTGGTCGTAGTTCGCTCGCGGCTGATCGGCTTTGACCGCAGCCTCGAGGAGGCCGCGCGGGACCTCGGCGCGTCGTCCTTTCAGACGTTTCGCCTCGTCACCCTGCCTCTGATCGCTCCGGGTGTCCTCGGTGCGGCCCTGCTCGCCTTCGCGCTCTCGATCGACGATTTCATCATCTCGAACTTCAACTCGGGGACGACCGTGACATTCCCCCTCTACGTGTTCGGCGTCGCGCTCCGCGGCATCCCCGTCCAGGTCAATGTGCTGGCGACGATGCTCTTCTCGGTCACGGTGCTCGCCGTCGTGGCGGTCCTCTGGCAGCAGCGGCGGGCGGAGCGGATGGCCGCGGTGCGGTCGGAGTTCGAGCCCGCCTAGGGCCCATCTCGGTGCCCGCCCCGCCACGACTTGCCAACTTCGTCGCCGGGGCCCCTCGCCCGGTCGATCCCGGGGAGTGGCTCGACGATGTGGATCCGGCGACCGGCGAGGTCGCGGCGCTGGTGCCGCTCTGCGGCGAGCCCGAGGTGGCGCAAGCGGTCGCCGCGGCCCGCGAGGCGCTGCCGAAGTGGCGGGCCGTCCCGCCGCAGCGCCGGGCCCGCGCCGTGATGCGCCTGCGCGAGGAGCTCGTCGCCCACCGGGAGGAGCTGGCCGCGCTGGTGACGGCCGACATGGGCAAGACCGTGGCGGACGCCGACGGGGAGGTCGGCCGGGGGATCGAGTCGGTCGAGTCCGCGACGGCGATCCCGCACCTGCTGAAGGGCGAGACGCTGGAGGGAGTCGCCGCCGGCGTCGACGTCGAGATGTTCCGCCAGTCCGTCGGTGTGGTGACGGCGATCACTCCGTTCAACTTCCCGGCGATGATCCCGCTCTGGTTCCTGCCCTTCGCGATCGCCTGCGGGAACACCTTCATCCTCAAGCCGTCCGAGCGGGACCCCCGGCCGGGAGGGTTGATCGCCGAGATCGCCGGCTCAATCGACGAGATACCGCCGGGCGTCGTCAACCTCGTCCACGGCGGGCGGAAGGCGGTGACTGCGATCCTCGACTCGCCCGGCATCGACGCGGTCTCTTTCGTCGGCCAGGCCTCGACGGCCCGCTTCGTGGCCTCCCGTGGCGCGGAGACCGGCAAGCGCGTCCAGGCCCTGGGCGGGGCGAAAAACTCCCTGGTCGTGATGCCGGACGCCGATCTCGGTCAGGCGGTCCCGGCGATTCTCGCCTCGGCCTTCGGAGCTGCCGGGCAGCGCTGCCTCGCCGGCTCCGTCTGCGTGCTGGTCGGGGACCAGGAGCGCCAGGATGATGGCCGCCTCGCCCTAACCGAGGCTGCCGTGCAGCTCCGGGTCGGCCATGGCTCCGATCCCGGCACCGACGTCTGCCCGCTGATCGACTCGGTCGCCCGGGAGCGGATCGCAACGGCCATCGCCGCCGCGGCGCAGGAGGGCGCCGAGCTGGTCCTCGACGGCCGCGGCCAGGACGCGGGGCCTGCCGGGACAATGATCGGGCCGAGCATCGTCGAGGCTCGTGACCGGGACGCGGAGATCTGCCGCGACGAGCTCTTCGGGCCCCTGCTCACCGTGGTCCGTGCCGATGACCTCGGTGACGCTCTCGCGTTCCTGAACGGCTCGCGCTACGGAAACGCGGGCTCGATCTTCACCCGCTCCGCGGCCGCGATCCGCCGTTACCGGGTCGAGGTCGAGGCCGGGATGCTCGGCGTCAACGTCGGCGTGCCGGCGCCGGTCGCATGGTTTCCCTTTTCGGGCTGGAAGGACTCGATCGACGGCGACCTGCACGCTAACGGTGCCGATGCGGTCGAGTTCTACACCCGTAAGAAGGTTGTCACGCAGCGGGTCGACACCGGCGTCTGAGGGCTGGACGAGTCCGGCCGCCTGGGTTCTAAGCTTGGGCTGATGGGTGCAGAGCCGGAGACACGACACCTGATCGGCGGCGAGCAGGTCGCCGGCACCGGCTCCGCGTCAGATGTCGAGAACCCCGCGACCGAGGAGGCGGTCGCAACGGTCGCGCTGCCCGGGCCCGAGCAGGTGGACTCGGCGATTGCGGCCGCTCGAGAGGCATCGCGAGTCTGGGCCGTCATTCCGGCCGGCGAGCGGGGCGAGATGCTTCACGAGGTCGCCCACAGGCTGCGCGCCCGTACCGACCAGATCGCTGCGGTGATGACCGCCGAGGGCGGCAAGCCGCTGCTCGAGAACACCGACGAGATCGGCTGGACGGCGGCCGCCTTCGACTACTACGCGGAGATCGGACGCGACTCCGCCGGCCGGGTCATCCCGCCGATCGAGGTATCCCAGCTTGCCCTCGTCGTCAAGGACCCGCTCGGCGTGGTCGGCTGCATCGTCCCCTGGAACTACCCGATCCTCCTGCTCGCGTGGAAGCTGGCGCCCGCCCTCGCGGCCGGTAACGCGACGGTCTGCAAGCCGTCCGAGGTGACTCCCCTCTAGACGCTGATGCTCGCCGGGTGCTTCGACCACCTGCCCCCAGGCGTCGTCAACATCGTCGCCGGAGAGGGCGATGTCGGCGCCGCGATGACGACCGACGACCGCGTCGACTGCATCGCCTTCACCGGGTCTGTCGCGACCGGCAAGCGCGTGGCGGTTGCCTGCGCCGAGCGGGTCGCGCGGGTCAATCTGGAGATGGGCGGCAAGGACCCGTTCATCGTCTGCTCCGACGTTGCTCGCGACGGCGGGCTCGAGGTCGCCGCACGCGGGGGTGCCTGGGCCGCCTACCTGAACGCGGGCCAGGTCTGCACATCCGCGGAGCGCTTCTACGTGATGGAGGACCTCTACGACGACTACGTGAGCGCCTTTGTCGAGCACACCAAGACGCTCGTAGTCGGAGATCCGACCGACTCGAACACCGACATCGGGCCGATGGTCTCGGCCGTCCAGCGCGGCAAGGTCGAGGCCCAGATCGAAGCCGCGGTCTCCTCGGGTGCCGAGGTGCTGGTGGGCGGTGGCGACGCGGGCCACGACCGGGGCCACTACTTCGCGCCGGCCGTCGTCACCGGCGCCGCCGCGGAGACCGACCTGTTGAGCGAGGAGACGTTCGGGCCGGTCGCGCCGATCGTCCCCGTGAAGAGCCTCGATGAGGCGATCGAGCTGGCGAACTCGACCCGCTTCGGTCTCGGCGCCAACGTCTACACCCGCGACCTCGCCACCATGGTCCGCTGCCTGCGGGAGATCAAGGCCGGGACTGTCTGGTTCAACGACCCCCTGACCGACAACGACGCCGGCCCGTTCGGCGGCTTCAAGCAGTCCGGCCTCGGCCGCGAGCTCGGCCGCGAGGGCCTCGAGGCCTTCCAGGAGACCAAGCACGTCCACATCGAGACCGAGATCGAGGCGAAGGACTGGTGGTACCCCTACGGCGAGGCGACCGGCGGCGACCCGCCGGCGCAGGGCTGAGCGCTCGACCGGTTCGCCCCTAGACTCGAGGCGGTGAGCCCCACCGACTCCACTCCCTCCGTCGACGCGCTGATCGCCTACGCCGAGCGCGACCCGGCGCGCCTGCACGTCCCGGGCCACAAGGGCGGGCCGGGGGCCGACCCCGCGATGCTGCGCCTGGTCGGCGACGCGGGGGTTCACGACGACATCCCGGCGCTGATCCACGGCGTCGACATCGGTGAGGAGCCCACGCCCCTCCGGCAGGCACGGCGGCTCGCCGCCGAGGCCTGGGGCGCGGAGCGGACCTGGTTCCTCGTCAACGGAGCCTCGCAGGGCAACCAGGCCGCCTGCCTGGCCCTCGCGCACATGGGGGAGCGGGTCGTCGTGCAGCGCAACGTCCACTCGTCGGTGATCGACGGAATGGTCCTCGGCGGCCTGAGCCCCTCCTTCGTGGCCGCGGAGATCGACCCGGAGCTCGGCGTGGCGCACTGCCTGACGCCGGAGTCCCTCGCCGCGGCGCTGGACCGCGCGCCGGAGGCCGTCGCCGCGATGGTCGTGTCTCCCACCTATTTCGGCGCCTGCGCGGACATTGCCGCTATGGTCGAGGTGGCGCACAGCAGGGACGTTCCGCTGATCGTCGACGAGGCCTGGGGCGCGCACCTGCGCTTCCATCCTGACCTTCCGCCCGACGCGCTCTCATGCGGTGCGGACCTCGTCCTCTCCTCAACCCACAAGATCCTCGGCAGCCTGACGCAGTCAGCGATGATCCACCTCGGGGCAGAAAGCCGCCTCGAGGAGGACGTGATCGACCGGTGCATCAGCCTCGTCGAGACGACCAGTCCGAGCGCTCTGCTCTGCGGTTCGCTCGATGCGGCTCGCCGCCAGGCCGCGGTCCACGGCGAGGAGCTCCTCGGCGAGACGATCGAGACCCTGCGGCGCACCCGGGCCGCGATCCGCGAGATCCCCGGCCTCGACGTGCTCGATGACGCGATGGTCGGGCGGTCGGGGGTCGCGGGGTGGGACCCGCTCCGCCTCTCGATCGACACCCGCGGGACCGGCGCGAGCGGTTACCGCCTCGGCGAGATGACGCGCGCCGAGGAGGACATCAACTTCGAGCTGACGTCCGAGCACGTCGTCGTCTGCGTCTTCGGGATGGGGGCCCCGGCGGCACCGGAGGCCGAGCGCCTATTGCGCGCGTTGCAGGCGACGGTCGATCGCCTCGACGCCGAGCCTCCGGTGAAGAGGCCCGAGTTCGCGCCGCCGCCGCCCTGGGGCGAGGTCGCCCTGTCCCCCCGCGAGGCGTTCCTCGGGCCGCAGGACGTCGTCCCCTTCTCGGAGGCCGCGGGGCGGATCGCGGCAGAGTCGCTCGCGGCCTATCCGCCCGGGATTCCCAACGTCCTGCCGGGCGAGCGCTTGACCAAGGAGACCCTCGACTACATCAGCGAGAGCGTCACCCACGGCGGGTTCGTGCGCGGAGCGACGGACCGGGAGCTGAGGACGCTCCGCGTATCCCGCGAGGCGTGAGAAGGTTGATGCGATGACGGAACTCGGAGACTGGGGCGTCGATTCCGAGCACGGAGCGCTGCGCGACGTGCTGCTCTGCCCGCCGGAAAACTTCCGCTGGTTGCCCACCTCGGCGATCTCCCAAGCGACCCTCGACAGCGGCCGCCGCTACGACGCCGAGGCCGCCGCCGCCCAGCACCGCGAGCTTGTCGCCGTCTACGAGTCAGCCGGCGTCATCTGCCACTTTCTCGAGCCGGACCCGGCGCTGCCCTACCAGGTGTTCGCCCGCGATTCGAGCGTCGGGACGCCGTGGGGGCCGGTGGTCACCCAGCTCGCCCAGTGGTGGCGGCGCGGCGAGTACGCGCCGGTGATCCGCTTCTACGAGGAGGCGGGCATCCCGATCCACAGGATGATCACCGCCGGGTCCCTCGAGGGCGGGGACGTGATGATCGTCGAGCCCGGGAGCGTCCTGATCGGGACCGGCGAGACGCGCACCCAGGAGCAGGCGGCACGCCAGCTCGCCGGATGGTTCACCGAGGGCGGGTGGGAGGCGCGCGTCGAGCGCATCCCCGGCGTCTACGTCCACATCGACGTGCTCGTCGCGGTGGTGGCGGAGAAGCTCGCGGCAGTCTGCACCGACGCCGTCTCGTCGTCGCTGGTCGCCTGGCTGCGGGCCAAGAGCTTCGAGCTGATCGAGATCCCCGCCGATGATGCGTTCGAGCTCGGCGTGAACGCCGTCTCGCTGGGTGAGGACCGAGTCCTCTCCGGCGGCAGGGCGACCGCCCTGAACGAGGGGATGCGCGCCCACGGCCTCGAGGTCTTCGCCCCGGAGCTCGAGATGTTCACCCTCGGTGGGGGCGGGGCGCACTGCCTGGGGCAGGCGCTGCGCAGGGATCGGCTGGCGGGCTGAGGTGGCGGAGGTCGATGCCGCCCGGGTGATCGAGGACCTGCGCGAGCTGGCGCGCCGGACCGGCGATGAGTCCGGTGCCCAGCGGCTCTGCTGGAGCAAAGGGGGGCGGGAGGCGCGAGCGTTCCTCGTCGAGCTCCTGTCCGAGCTCGGGCTGGAGCTCGAGGTCGACGAGGCCGGGAATGGGTGGTCGTATCTGGAGGGCGAGCCGTCGGATGAGAAGACGCTCGCGGTCGGGTCCCACATCGACTCCGTGCCCGACGGCGGCTGGCTCGACGGTGCCCTCGGGGTGATGGCCGCGGTCGGCGTGCTGCGTGCCTGGGTGGAGTCCGGGGAGAAGCCACCCCGCGGGGTCGCCCTGATCGACTTCGCCGACGAGGAGGGGGCGCGGTTCGGCCGCAGCCTGTTCGGAAGCTCGGCGGCCACCGGGACGCTCGACCCGGCCACGATGGCCGAGTCGCGGGACTCCGAGGGCCGGCCCGCCCCCGAGGTGCTGGCCGAGAACGGTGTCGAGCTCGAGCGCGCGCCCGAGGCCGTGTCGCGGCTCGAGAGGATCGGCGCCTACCTGGAGCTCCACATCGAGCAGGGGCCGGTGCTCTGGGACGACGGGGCTCCACTCGCGGCGGTGCGCGGCTGCGTCGGCATCGAGAGGCTGCGCTTCATCATCTCAGGACAGGCGTCCCATGCCGGGACCACGCCGATGAACCGCCGACATGACGCGGGGCTGGCCGCGGCGAGGGCCGCCCTCGCGGTCGAGCGAGTGGCGGGAGCCACTGGAGGGAAGGGTGTGGCGACCACGGGCCGGCTCACCCTGCGGCCCGGGATCGTGACGGCTGTTGCCGGAGAGGCCGAGCTCGGCGTCGACCTTCGCCATCCCGACAGCGCCGGGCTCGCACGGATGCTCGCCGACGCACGCCAGGCCGTCGCAAGTGCCGCGGACGAACGCGGCTGCACCTTTCGCGAGGAGGCGATCTGGCGGATCGCGCCGATTCACTTCGACGACGGGCTGGTCGCCAAGGCCTCGGAGCTGGCGGGCGGCCGGGTGATGACGAGCGGCGCGCTCCACGACGCCGCCGAGATGGCCGGCCGAGTCCCGGCAGCGATGCTCTTCGTCGCCTCGGTCGGAGGGATCAGCCACGCGGCGATCGAGGACACGGCCGAGGAGGACCTCCTCGCCGCGATCGAGGCCTTCGGCAAGCTGGCCCAAACCTTGGTCGGGCCCAGCGGGTGACGGGCCGAAGATCTTCTGCACTACTCATGATTCCCCTCCTGGGTTGGTCTCGATCAGCTCGATCCGGTAGTCGTCGGGGTCGCGCACGAAGCAGAGCCGGGGGCCGCCGTCGGAAACCGTGTAGGGCGGCTTCTCGGGCTGGATGCCGAGGTCGTCGAGACGCTCCAGCGCCTCGTCCATGTCGTCGATCGTGATCGCGATGTGGCCGTAACCGGTGCCGAGGTCGTAGGGCTCGGTCTGTCCGTGGTTGAAGGTCAGCTCGAGGCGCGGACCGTCCCCGGGAAGCCCCATGAAGACGTTGGTTGCCTCGTTGTCGCCGATCGGCAGGCGGCCAACCTCCTCCAGGCCCAGGCTGCCGTAGAAGGCGACCGAGCGGTCGATGTCGGTTATCCGGTAGCAGGTGTGGATGAGCTCGCTCATGGCCTGAATCTACCGCCTCCCCGACCAGGGATAGCGCCGCGGGGACGAGTGAGGATAGGCCGCTGGCGAAACGATTGGGGACCTGACGCCCCCAGGGTGGCGGTAAGTCCCCACTCTGTCTCGGATCGTCGATTCTCACCCGCCCGCGCGGGCCCTCTGCGCGCCGCGGAGCCGAGTGCCGGATCGGTCATCTAGGGTGCTTACATGTCTGATTACGAGCATCTCGCTGACCTGCCGATCTCGATCGAGAGCTACGATCTCGAGGACCATGACCGTGCGTACTCCGCGGAGTTCACCCGGCCCTCAACCGTGGTTCACATGCGCGGCGGCGGGCAGGACGGAGTCGGCGAGGACGTCGTCTACGACGTGCTCGACCACATCGCCCACCGCGACGCCGGCACGCCCCTCGACCTGAGCGGCGCCTCGACCTTCGGTGAGGTCTGTGCCCAGCTCGGCGAGACCGATCTCTTCCCCGGTTCGCCTCCCAACATGGAGGCTTCCCGCAACTACCGGCGCTGGGCCTACGAGTCGGCCGCCCTCGACCTGGCGCTGCGCCAGAGCGGCACCTCGCTCCACGAGGCGCTCGGGCGCGACCCGAAGCCACTCAACTTCGTCTGCTCGACCCGCCTATCGGCGTTCGGTGACGACGCCGGCTCCACCACGGACCCGATCCGCAAACGGCTCGCCAAGTACCCGGACACGCGCTTCAAGCTCGATCCCGAGAACGACTGGACGGACGAGCTGATCGCCGAGCTGGAGGAGCTCGCCGGCATCGACGTCCTCGACCTCAAGGGCCACTACCGCGGTACGCCGGTCGACGTCGAGACCGACCCGAACCTCTACCGCGCGGTCGCGGTCTCCTTTCCCGACGCCTACCTCGAGGACCCGGACCTGAACGAGCGGACGAAGGTCGCGCTTGGTCCGTATATGGACAGGGTGACTTGGGACGCGCCGCTTCACTCCCTCGCTGACATCACCTCGCTCGAGACAGAGCCGGGCGCGATCAACTCGAAGCCGTCGCGCTTCGGCTCCGTCGCCGAGGTCCTCTCCGTATATGAGCACTGCGCCGAGCGCGGGATCGCCGTCTACGGCGGCGGCCAGGGTGAGCTCGGCGTCGGGCGCGGCCAGATCCAGTACCTCGCCTCCCTGTTTCACGCGGACACGCCGAACGACGTCGCGCCCTCCGGCTACAACGACCCGGCGGTCCCCTCCGGCCTGCCGACGAGCCCAATGGACCCGGTCCCTTCGGAGACCGGCTTCCGCTGGGCCGAGTAGGCCCCGCCCTCGATCATGGCCGCCGGGTAGTGCGCGCGCTGATTTCGGGAGCCGGGATCGCCGGTTTGGCGACAGCCCTCCGCCTACGAGAGGTGGGTGCCGAGGTCGTCCTCGCCGAAGCCGCCCCGGGTCCTCGCGACCCCGGATACATGATCGATTTCTTCGGCCCCGGATTCGATGCCGCCGAGCGCCTCGGCCTGCTCGGCGACCTCGAGAGGATCCACTACCCCGTCGACGAGCTCACCTATGTGAACCCCGACGGGGAGCGCGCCTTCGGCATCAGCTATCCGAGCCTGCGCAAGCGGCTGTTCCGGGGACGCCACTTCAACTTCCTGCGCGGCGACCTCGAGGAGGTGCTGCGCACGGCGCTGGGCGGGTCCGGAGAGATCGCGTGGGGGCTGAGCGTCGTCGCCGTCGAGCAGGACCGCGACGGCATCGAGGTGGAACTCAGCGACGGCTCGATCGAGAGGTTCGACGTTGGCATCGGCGCCGACGGTGTGGATTCCCACCTTCGCGAGCTGGTCTTCGGCCCAGAGCAGCAGTTCGAGATCCCGCTGCACCACACGACCGCCGCCTTCCTGATCGACGGGGTCCCAGGAGGTCTCGGCGCCCGCGACTTCACGATGCTCACGACCCCGGGCCGGATGGTCGCGGTTTACCCGATCCGCGGCGGCCGGGCAGCCACCTTCTTCGTCCACCGCGACAACCTCGCCCCACGGGAAGCGACACCCGAGGAGGCGATGGCGGAGGTGTACGGTCGTATCGGCTGGATCGTGCCCGAGCTCCTGGACGGTCTCGACCCCGCGAGCCTCTTCTTCGACCGCGTCTCGCAGATCCACATGTCTGGGTGGACTGCAGGGCGCATCGCGCTCTGCGGCGACGCAGCCTGGTGCGTCTCGCTGATGGCCGGTCAGGGAGCCTCGCTGGCTCTGGCCGGCGGAGAGGCGCTCGGCCGCGCGCTCGGGGAGGGCGGCGACGACGTACCCGGGACCCTGCGCCGATGGGAGGGCTCTCTCCGCTCGGACGTCGAGCAAAGGCGCAAGGCCGGAGCCGATACGGCGCGTTGGTTCGTGCCGGAGACCCGCCGGCGCATGTTTGTGCGTGACCTCGTCCTGCGCAGCTCGGCCATGCCGGTGCTGGCCGCGCTTGCCCGCCGGCAGATCGGGGTCGGGCGCCCGGGCACCTGAGGGCGATCCGCCACATCCCCGTGTAGGGTCAACCTCATGCTCGAATCCAACTTCGCCTCGGCCCTGAACGAGCAGGTCGGCAACGAGTTCGCCGCCTCCCAGCAGTACGTGATGGTCGCCGTGCACTACGACGCCGAGACCCTCCCCCAGCTCGCCGCCTTCTTCTACCGCCAGGCGATCGAGGAGCGAAACCACGCGATGATGATCATCCAGTACCTGCTCGACGCCGGCCACCCGGTCTCGGTCCCCGCGACCCCCGAACCGCGCGGCGCATTCAAAGACACGGTCGAGCCGGTCGCGATCGCCCTCGAGCAGGAGAAGCGGGTGTCGGAGCAGATCGCCGGGCTCGCGAGGCTCGCGCGCGACGAGGGCAACTACCAGGGCGAGCAGTTCATGCAGTGGTTCATCAAGGAGCAGGTCGAGGAGGTCGCGACGATGGGTGACCTCCTGCGGGTAGTCGAACGCGCCCGTGAGAACCCACTCCTCGCCGAGGAGTACCTGGCCCGCGAGGGCATCGGCGGCGACTCCGATGACCCGACCGCCCCGACCGCCGCCGGCGGCGCCCTCTAGCCAGCCCCCGCGACGGGAGTGGCGAACCGACCACGGCGGGATAGTGTCGCCGTGTGAGCACCGAAGAGAGGGTTGAGGAGTCCCGGCGCCGGGCGCACCGCAACGTCATCCTGACCGCGGCGATCGCCGGGCTCGGAGGACTTCTGTTCGGCTACGACACGGGCATCATCGCCAGCGCTCTTCTCTTCATCAAGACCGACTTCGACCTCGGCAGCTTCGAGCAGGGCCTCGTCGTCGCAGCAGTGCCGATCGGCGCGATCGCAGGCGCGGCATTCGCCGGACCGGCAGCGGACACCTACGGCCGGCGGCGGATGATCCTGCTGTCCGCCGCGATCTTCATCGCCGGCGCCCTGGGGAGCGCCGCCGCAGGAGGCCTCGAGGTGCTGGTCATCGCGCGCCTCGTGATCGGCGTCGCCATCGGCCTCGCATCGGCCGCGGCACCGGTCTACATCTCGGAGGTCGCGCCGCCGGAGTCTCGCGGGCAGCTCGTCAGCTTCTTCCAGCTCGCGGTGACGATCGGCATCCTCGTCGCCTATCTGGTCGGGCTCGCGCTTGACCATTCGGAAGGATGGCGTTGGATGCTCGGGCTCGGTTGCGTCCCCGCTCTCGCACTTGGCTTCGGGATGCTCCGGATGCCGCAGAGCCCGCGCTGGCTCGTGATGACGGGGGACGACCTCACGGCTCGATCGACGCTGGCGAGGATCCGCGTCAACAACCCCGAGATGATCGACTCAGAGCTGCGCGAGATCCATGAGTCGCTCGACGTCGGCGACGAGAAGACGAGCTGGCGCGATCTCCTCCAACCGGCGGTCAAGAGCGCGCTCTTCGTCGGAGTCGGGTTGGCGGTCCTCCAGCAGGTCACAGGCATCAACACCGTCATCTATTACGCGCCGACGATCGTCCAGTTCACCGGTGTCGACTCCTCCTCCGCGGCCATTCTCGCCTCGGTCGGGGTCGGCATCGTCAACGTCGGGATGACGATCGTCGCCCTGCGGCTGCTCGACCGATCCGGGCGGCGCACGCTGCTGATGGTGGGAGTCAGCGGAATGACGCTGTCCCTGTTCGCGCTTGGCGCCGCCTTCATCGGCGGCGGCGGAAGCACGCTTTCGTCGGTCATCGCCATCGGCAGCCTGATGGCCTATGTCGGCGCGTTCGCGATCAGCCTCGGCCCGATCTTCTGGCTCCTGAACGCCGAGATCTACCCCCTCAACGTCCGCAGCAAGGCGGCGGGCGTCGGCACGATGGCCAACTGGACCTTCAACTTCATCGTCTCGCTGACGTTCCTGCTCCTGATCGACGCACTCGGCAGAACCGGCGCCTTCTGGTTCTACGGGACCATCGGTCTGTTGACGCTCTGGTTCTGCTGGACCTACGTGCCGGAGACGAAGGGCAAGACCCTCGAGGACATCGAGATGATCTTCCGCGAGCGCGCCGGAGTCGAGCCCGAGCCACCCGCCCCGCCGACCGTCTGACCACGGCCTCCCTCGGTCAACGCGACTGCCATGAGAGGATGCGAGACGTCAGGGGTGGTGCGCTGACCCGTTGAGTCCAAGAGAACAACTCGCCACGCACGCTCCCTCTTCCTCGTCCTCAGGCCGCCGGCTCGGCCAGGAGGGTGATCAGCGCCATGACGAGCGCCAGCGCCCAGAAGCCGGCCCGTGCGGCTCCTCCGGAGGCCCGCGCCGCGACCACGCACTGGACGGCGTAGTAGGCGGCGAACGCCCGCGACGCGACCGCGATGATCGTGAAGGTCGGGATCGTCCAGGCGAGGACGATCGCGACGGCGCCTCCGAAGACGTACGGCCGCGGGCCTCTCATCGCATTGCGAAAGAGCGAGTGCAGATTGCCGGCGGCGGCCACCGTGTCTGCCGTGGCGGCGCTGAACTGGCTCAGCACCGCACAGATGACCAGCGGCAGGGTGAGAAGAGGGACGACGCGCTCCGTGATGTCGAGCAGGTCCTTGTCCGGGCCGGCGCCGACGGCCAGGCCCATCAGCGGCGTACAGACAGCCGCGAAGCCGACGTAGATCGACGCGGACACGAATTGGGAGACGCGCGAGGCCCGGATCCGGGTGGGCGCATCGTAGGCGTCGCCGATGTAGCGGACCGTCTCGAAGCCCTGGACCGTGATCAGCGCCCCACCGAGAACGAGAAAGATCTTCGCGATTCCCTTGTCGGGCGCCGCGGGAAGGGTGGGTCCATTGCCGAGCACCTGCCCGAGGTCGGAGAAGAAGAAGGCCCCGCCGAGGATCGTCACCAGGAAGAGGACGGCGACGAGGGCAACCCGCTCCAGCATCTCCAGGCCACTGAAGCCGCGAACGACTCCGACGATGGTGATCCCGAGGATCGCCCCGGATGCCAGGGCGCGCTCGGCAACGTCGGTATCGGGCCCGACGTAGCCGAGGATGTACTGGGCCATGATCCGCAGGTACAGGGCGACGGAGATCACATACGCGACCACGATCAGAAAGTCGCTGATGCGCTCGAGGCGCTCGGAGGTCCGATTGAGGTCCCCGCTCTCGGCGAGCGGCTCGACGTCGCGGACGATCACACGAATCGCCGACCCGACGAAGTAGGCGAGAAGGCAGATCCCCGCCGCGCCGAAGGCCGCGTAGGGGCCGACCGTCCGCTCGAGGACCGGAACGATGATCAGGAAGCCGCTGCCGAAGATCGACGCGAGCGGCGTGACGGATGCCCGCAGGACCGTCCTCCACGACGCTCGGTCGTCGTCGTCGTTCGGGTTCTGCGCGACCACTAGACGAGCTCGGGCGTCCGTCGAGCCCGGGTCAATGCTTCACGAAGAGGGAGAGCAACGACCAGCCCGCGCGCCTGCCGCAGCGAGGGCACTTCTGGAGCGGCTTGACGGTGGCGCCGCAATGGCGGCAGGCCGGCTGGGGCTTGACGATCGACGCGATCCGACGAGCCTACCCTCGACGCTGGTTGCGGTACCTTCACACGGGTCGGTCCAACCGGAATAGGATCGCGATCGTGGGCACCCCGCCGGATCCCATCGACCCGAACGACGTTCGCGACCCCGAGGTCGCGGAGCAACTGGAGGACCGCGATCCCGACGCGCTGATGCGCCGTCGGGACTTCCTCCAGAGGGCGGCGGTCACCGGCGGGCTCGCCGCGAGCTACGGGACGATCCTGAGCCCCGACGTCCTGCTCGCCGAGGCGACGAAGAAGCGTCGCCGCCACCTTCCCGCGCCCAGGAACCTCCCGATCGACACCTTCGTCGTCCTGATGATGGAGAACCGCTCGTTCGACCATTACCTCGGCTGGATGCCCAAGGCCGACGGGCGCCAGAAGGGGCTCGTCTACACCGACCGAAACGGCCAGCAGGTCCCGACGCAGCGGATCAACGACGATTTCCAGGGTTGCGCCCATCCCGACCCGAGCCATTCGTGGACCGGGGGCCGGCAGCAGCTGAACGGCGGGGCGATGGACGGGTTCCTGCGATCCGGATCGAACGACGTGTTCTCGGTCAGCTATTACGACAAGCAGGACATCCCCTTCATCCCGTCGGTGGCCCAGTCGTTCACGACCTTCGACCGGTTCTTCTGCTCGCTCCTCGCCTCGACCTACCCGAATCGCGAGTACATGCACTCGGCTCAGTCATATGGGCGGAACAACAACGCGCTGCCGATCGCCGAGGGCGGCTTCCCCGACACGACGATCTTCGCCGCGCTGGCCGCCAAGGGCATCTCGAATCGCTACTTCTACACCGATGTTCCGGTCTCGGCGCTCTGGGGGACTCCCGGCCTCAACCGCTCCGGCCAGGTGCAGGAGTACTACGAACGCTGCGCGGCCGGGACACTTCCGTCCCTCTCCTTCGTCGATCCGTCGTTCGCCGGTGAGGACCAGGGAACGTCGGGGGACGAACACCCCCACGGAGACATCCGCTACGGGCAGGCGTTCATGTCGGACGTCGTCCACGCCTTCCTCGAGAGCCCACAGTTCAAGCGCGGCGCGCTCTTCATCGTCTACGACGAGTGGGGCGGCTTCTTCGACCACGTCAGGCCGCCGCGCGTGCCCGATGACCGCTCGACCGCGAGCGTCGACACCGACTTCGGCCAGATGGGCTTCCGCATCCCCGCGGTGGCGGTCTCCCCCTATGTCCGCCGGAACCACGTCGACCACAACATCTACGGCTTCGAATCCATCCTGAAGATGATCCGCTACCGCTTCGGGCTCTCGCCGCTGACCCGCCGCGACGCCTACGCGCGGAACATCGCCCGCTCGTTTGACTTCGACATGCGGCCGAACTTCAAGCAACCACACCTGCCCGACCCCGCCGCCGTGGTCGGAGCTCCGTGCGCCGCCCCGCCGAGCGGCGGAGACTCGGTGCTGCGCAGCCCCGGAGCGCCAGGGTCGGATGGGACCGCTCCCGCGCGCCCGAAGGAGCACGACCTCGCTGTCCTTGAGTCCTCCGGGTATCTCGAGCGGCTCGGCTTCGACTACCGGCCCGCGACGCCGGCACGGACCTTCCGCAACCCGTCCTCCCTCGGACTGAAGCCGTGACCGGAGGGTGGTTGTCGAGGCTCGTGGCCGCCCTGCTCGCCGCTACGGCCCTTCTCTCGGTCCTCGCAGCGAACGTGGGCGCATCGGTCGACCCGGTCCGGCTGGCCCTCACCACGCCGGCCAAGGTCGCCCTGCGGACACACTTCACGGTTGGGGTGAGGATCTCGGCGGACGTGGGGGCGTTTGACATCGCGGCCCAGCCACTGCGACTGCACGTGCTGCTCGAGCCCGAGTGCGGCGGTTCGTTCGAAGGCTCCACCGGGCCGAAGGTGATCGATCGGCCGCTCCCAGCCCCGACCGCCGGCAAGGCCTACACGTTCACCGCCAGAGCCCGGTCCGCGCTCAGGCATTTCAGCCCTCAGACGCTCTGCGTCTTCGTCACCGACGCCGAGCAGCGCCAATTCGGGACGTCGACCGAGGTGACGGTCGCCGCGACCCGCTCCTGTACGCGTTCCACCAGACGTTTGACGGGCGTCCGGCGGGCGCTGAAACGGGCCACGGGCGACCGGCGGCGCCGGCTCAGGACGAGGGCGCGGAGCACAGCGCGGCGCAAGCGCTCCCTCTGCCCCAGGCCGACGACAACTTCCTGACGGGCCCGCGGGCTCCGAGATTCCGCTCAGTCAGCTCGATGGCACGGCCGATGCGCCTGAGGGTGACACGCCTCGCACCCCGCCCGGAGCCGGGTGTCGAGAATGGAGCAGTTGGATCGTTGACGGGATACAAACCTGGCCGACCGATGAGTTGTGGTAGTTCCTGAAGTCCAACCCAGTAATCCACGTCCACGCTGACCGGGAGGCTGCATGAGCCCCATCAAGAGAGTTCGTTCATTCGGCCATTCCGTCGCCGAGCTGCCGGGCGGCAGGCGCGCCAAGTTCGCCGTGCTCGGCGTCTGGATCATCATCTTCGCGGCGATCGGGCCGCTCTCGAGCAAGTTCGAGGATGCTCAGCAGAACGATCCGGCCGACTACCTGCCGGGCTCCGCAGAGTCGGTCAAGGCGATCAACGTCCTCCAAGGCTTTCCCTCGGGTGACATCGTCGATGCGGTCACCGTCTTCTACCGCGGGAGCGGCCTCACCCCCGCAGACCGCGCCGCGATCGCCAAGGTCAAGTCCGAGACCGACGCGATCAGCAAGCGGACCGATCAGCCGAACCTCGACGGGGTCGGGAAGACCAGAGGGCCGATCCCCTCACGGAACGGAACCACGGCGCTACTGATCACGCCGATCACGGTCGAGACGGGGACGAACGAGGCCGGCGAGCTCCTCGTCAACGCGACGGACGACATCAAGGACGAGCTGAACGGCCTCCCGAATGGCCTCGACGCCAAGGTGAGCGGCCCCGCCGGCTTCTCAGCGGACGCGATCGACGTGTTCAGCGCGATCAACGGGACGCTCCTGCTCGCGACCGGATTGCTGGTCTTGATCCTGCTGATCATCATCTACCGCAGTCCGGTCTTCTGGCTGATCCCGTTCTTCTCGGTGATCATGGCCGAGGCGACGTCCCGCGGCCTCGGCTACCTGCTGGCGGAGGCCGGCGTCACGGTCACGGGCCAGTCGGGGGGCATCCTCCCGGTGCTCGTGTTCGGCGCCGGGACCGACTACGCGCTGCTGCTCGTGTCCCGCTACCGAGAGGAGCTGCGCCGTCACGAGGACAAGCACGATGCGATCAGGGTCACGCTCGAGAAGACGAGCCCCGTCATCTTCGCGTCCGGCTGCACGGTCATCGCCGCCCTCCTGACCCTGACCTTCGCCGAGGTGACCGGGACTTCCGGGCTCGGGCCGATCGGCGCGATGGGCGTCGCCCTCGCGATGCTCGCGATGCTGACCGTCCTCCCCGCTCTCCTGGCGATCTTCGGCCGCCGCGCCTTCTGGCCCTACGTCCCCCAGTACGGCTCGGAGGGGACCGACGTCACGCACGGCGCCTGGCGTGGCATCGCCGAGCGCGTCGCCGCCAGCCCGCGCCGCGTCATGGTCGGGACCACCGCGCTGCTTCTCGTGCTCGCCTGCGGGCTCGGCTTCCTGAACAGCGACCTGACCTCTGGCAACGGCTTCCGCGACGACGTCGAGTCCGTCGAGGGGCAGAAGCTGCTCGAGAAGGGCTTCCCCTCCGGTGCCAACGCGCCCACGAACGTCGTCCTCCTCGACACGTCGAAGGAGGCCGCCGTGCGGACGGCGCTCGAGGGAGCGCCCGGCGTCGAGTCCGTCTCGAAGGGCGTCGAGAAGGGGCCGACCGGCGTGAAGCTGACCGCCACACTCGACGAGGACCCCTACAGCACCGCCGCCTTCGATCTGATCCCCGGGATACGCGAAGATGTGCGCGCTGTCGCCGGCGACGATGTTCTGGTCGGCGGGCCGTCGGCCGAGGAGCACGACCTGCGTGAGTCGTCGGCCCGCGACAACAGGCTGATCGTCCCGATCGCGCTCATCGTCGTGTTCTTCATCCTGATCGCGCTTCTGCGAGCCGTCGTCGCTCCGCTGATCCTGATCGGGACCGTGATCCTCTCGTTCGCCGCCGCGCTCGGGATCGGGTCGTTCTTCTTCGA
>JBBSQE010000031.1:0-18671 GCA_038258095.1 Solirubrobacterales bacterium
AGCTCGGCCATGAAGTACATCGGGACCAGGAAGAACAGGATCAGCCAGACCGCTCCGGGGCCGAGCAGCCAGTAGGGAACCAGTCGCCGCCTGAGTGTCACTGAGGACCAATCTCGCTAGGGGGCGTGCGTCCGGGGGACGCCATTACCGAGCGGGACGCCGCCGAGACGGTTTCCGCATGGCAGGGCCATGTGGGAGCCGGGTCGGTGGTGGATCCGTGAAGCGTCATGGCGTTCATCCGGGCGTGCGATCGCCTACCGAGATTGGTCCTCAGGACTCATCCGGTGACCACGTCCTGGAAGGCCTTCGTGATGTCCTGGATGCCCTGCTGCCCGCCGGGAGGATCGACCTGCGTCGAGCACTTCTTCGTGAACTGAGCCGACGGGAAGATCAGCTCGTCATTTGCCAGCGCCGGATCGGTCTTCGCGATGATCGGCTTGACGTTGTCGACTGGAGTCACGTAGGTGACGTAGGCGGCGATCTTTGCCGCGACCTCCGGGTTGTAGACGTAGTTGATCCAGGACAGGGCGGCAGCCGTGTTCGGTGCTCCGACCGGGATCACCATGTTGTCCGACCAGATCATGCAGCCCTGATCGGGCATCCGCCACTCGGCGTTCTTGTTGGAGATCAGCGATGCGTCGCCCGACCACCCCATCGCCGCGACGACGTTGCCGCTCGTCAGGTCCTCCGTGTAGTCGTTGCCGGTGAAGCGCCGGATCTGCCCGGAGTCGACCGCGCCCTTGAGCTTGTCGATCGCGTCGAGCCAGTCCTGCTTGGTGGCGGTGGCCGGATCGATTCCCTCACCCTTCATCACCAGCGGCACCGTGTCACGCAGCTCGGTGAGCATCGTGACCTTGCCCTTGTACTTGGGGTTGAAGAGGTCGTTGACGGACGTGATCTCCGGCGCCTTCGACTTGTCGACCCAGATGCCCGTCATGCCCGTCTGCCACGGCACGGTGTAGGAGCGGTTGGGGTCGATCGCCGGGTGGCGGAGGTCGGGACGGAGATTCTTCTCGACGTTCGGAAGGTCCTTCTCGTTGATGTCCTGGAGGTAGCCGAGGTCGTGCATCTGCTTCGCCATCCAGTCGGTGACGATGAAGATGCTGCGCCCTCCCGATTGACCCTGGTCGAGCTGGGGCTGGAGCTTGCCGAAGAACTGGGCGTTGTCGTTGACATCCTCGATGTAGTCGACCTTCAGGCCCGTGTCCTTCTGGAACCGGGCGACGGTGCCGGACTTGCCGGCATCGATGTAGCCGGGCCAGTTCGAGATCGTGACGCTGCCGGTCGGCTTGCCCGCCTGTGCGGTCACCTCCGGACCACTGTTGCCCCCGCCGACGGAACCACCGCCGCAGGCCGCCAGTGCCAGTGCCGCCAAAAGCGCGGTGAGCGCCCCGACGATCGTCCTCGAACTTGCCCTTCGATTCATTCGTTACCTCCGGTATCGGTGTTGCTGTCTCTGACCAAGTGCATGTGCTGGGGGTCCCAGCTGAGCTGGACCCGTGCTCCGCCGCCGGGAAGCTGCTGGCGCAGAGCCTCATCGGCATTGGGGACCAGCACCGTCATCTTCACATCCTCTCCCAGGTCGACGGCGATCTGCGTCGAGGTGCCCAGGTAGAGAGAGCTCTCGACCGTCCCCTCGACCGTGGGCTCGTCTCCGGCGGGGCCGCCGGGGGCCGCGACCTGAAGCTTCTCGGGCCGCACGACCGCAAAGCAGCGCTCGCCGGGTGAGAATCCATTGACCGCGGCGTTGACGGTCGGGCCCTTGTCGAGCTCGATCAGACCGGATTTCCGCACGGTCGCGGGCATCAGGTTCGAGACCCCGATGAAGCCGGCCACGAAGGTCGTCTCAGGGCGGTCATAGACGTGCTCGGGATCGGCGACTTGCTCGATCCGGCCCTGGTTCATGACCGCGATGCGGTCCGACATCGTCAGCGCCTCTTCCTGGTCGTGGGTCACGTAGACGAAGGTGATCCCGACCTCGCGCTGGATCCGCTTCAGCTCCACCTGGAGGCCCTTGCGAAGCTTCAGATCGAGGGCGCCCAGCGGTTCGTCGAGCAACAGGACCTTGGGCCGGTTGATGATCGCCCTGGCCAGCGCTACGCGCTGCTGCTGGCCGCCTGAGAGCTGGCTGGGACGCCGGTTGGCTTCCTTTGACAGGCCGACGCGCTCGAGCTCCTCGGCTGCACGCTTGCGGGATTCCGCTCGGTCGACCTTGCGGCGGCGCAGGCCGAACGCGACGTTGTCCGCCACGCTCAGATGAGGGAACAGCGCGTAGCTCTGGAAGACCGTGTTGGTCGGACGGCGATGGGGGGGGAGGCCCGCGACGTCGGAGCCGTCGATCAGGAGCGTCCCGTCGCTGGGCTGCTCGAAGCCGGCGACCATCCGCAGGGTCGTCGTCTTGCCGCAGCCGCTGGGGCCGAGGAGCGTGAAGAACTCTCCCTGGTCGATCGCGAGATCGATCCCGTCGACGGCGGCGACATCGTCGAAGCGCTTCGTGACGGATCGAAGCTCGACGCTGGGGGCGCTGTCCGTTTCGCTCTCTTTGGTCACCTTCTCGTTGATGCTACGCCCCCTCCGTCCGGTTCACGCAGGTACCACCAGCACCGGGACCTCGGAGAGGTGAACGAGCTTCAGCGTCGCTGAGCCGAGCAGGGCGCCCCGGAGCGGGGGCTCTCCGCCGTGGTTCCCAACCACCACCATCCGCGCGTTGGCACCCTCGGACAGCAGTGCATCGACGGCTCGGCTGCGCACAAGCTTCGTCTCGATCTCGAAGCCGGCGCCCTCCGCCTGCTGGTCGGCTCCGGCGAGCATCTTCTCGCCGCGCTCCCTCACCGCCTCCTCGTGCGACGCGATCTCACCCCCGAAGCTGACGGGGACCGCGTACCCGAAGACCGCTGTCACGGTGTCGCCGAGCTCGCGAGCCAGACCGATGGCACTGTCGAGCGCGGCGCGGCTGCCATCCGACCCGTCGTATCCGACGACTATCCGGCTCATGGGACCTCATCCTCCGAGACACCGGTGGATTGCACTTCCTCGGTTGCCTCGCCCTCGAGGAATCCGGCCGGCACAACCTCGGGCTTGCGACGGAAGAACTCAGGCATCGCCCGCCACTGGACCACCATCAAGACGATCCCGAGCAGCAGGAAGAAGACCCCGATCAGGAGCGGCGGCCCGACCCCGAACCAGGAGTTCCCCGACTCGGAGTTGGCCGGATTGGCGAGGTCGATGCTGTTCTTGATCAGGAGGTAGAACAAAAGCGAGGCGCCGATCGTCGGGCCGATGCCGACGAAGAACAGGTTCTTGGCGCTGTTGAGCAGCTCGTGGCGGTAGTAGATGGCACAGGCGAACCCGGTGAGGCCGATGTAGAGCGAGATCATCAGGCCAAGAGCGGCCAGCGAGTCAAAGAGGATGTCCTCGCTGAGAAGGGTGAGCCCGACATACCAGATGATCGAGGCAATTCCCATCGCCAGGGTCGACACATGCGGGGTCAGATAGCGCGGATGGACCTTGCCGAGGCTGCCCGGCAACGCGTGGGCACGAGCCATCGAGAGCGTCGTTCTAGCCGTCGGCAGGATCGTGGTTTGGGTCGACGCCGCAGCGGATGTGAGCACGGCGATGATGACGAGCTTGTCGAGGGGGGATCCGAACACGTCGGTGCCCAGCGAGGAGAGGACATCGTCGGAGTTCTTGACGAGGTCCTGGACGCCGGCATAGGACTGGGCCGCCACCGCAACGACCAGATAGATCCCCAGCAGGATCACCGTGCTGATCACGGTTGCCCTACCGGGGGCGTCGTCGGAGTTCTCCGTCTCCTCGTTGACGGTCGCGGTCGTGTCCCACCCCCAGTAGATGAAGACGGCCAACAGCATCCCCGCCGAGATCTCGCTGGGGCTCAGCTCGAACGGGTTGAACCAGGAGAGGCTGGGGTGGACGGACGCCGCGGGGGCACTGCCGGCATAGACCTTGATCAGCGCCACGATCGCGAAGAGCGCCAGGGTGAAGATCTCCGCCGCCAGAAGCCCGACCTGCGTCCGGGCCGAGAGCTCGATCCCGATCAGGACGATCGCGGTCATGATGATGATCCAGAGGACGCCGACGGCGGTCACGGCGGCGGTCGAGGCGGCGGCGGAATCCCAGCCGACGAGGAGGAAGGTGTAGAGGCCGGCGATCTGCGCCAGGTTCGCCATCACGATGACGTCGGCGACGACGATCGTCCAGCCGGCGATCCACCCGAACTGCGGGCCCATCGCCTTCGTCACCCAGGAGAAGCTGGTTCCGCAGTCCGGGTCGGCCTTGTTCATGTAGTAGTAGCCGGCCGCGACCAGGAACATCGGGATGAAGCTGATCAGCAGGATCGCGGGGGACTGCAGCGCGACCGCGGCGGCGATGAACCCGAGAGTTGCGGCAAGGCTGTAGCCGGGGGCCGTCGAGGCGACCCCGATGACGATGCTGGAGACGAAACCGATCGCGTCCTTCTTCAGCCCCTTGCTCTCGACGGTGCTCCGGGAGTGTGGCTTGCCCGACCCGGGTGCGTCACCCGGCACTGAAGCGCTTTCCATCCGGTTTCTCTCCTCGTCCCGGGGCTGCTCCGAACAGCCCGTCTGGTGCGACGTTATGGCGCAAGCGGGAACGATGCAAGTGACGGCCGTACCAAACTTTCCGCCTGACTTGTACGAAAAGGACAATCAGGGGTACAGAACTTGAGCATCGGGCACTTGCACTCGGGCGCCTTCGGGGCTAGCGTTGTCCATAACGTCGTAGGCGACAAGGAGGAGTGACGATGGCGATCGCACCGCACACCGAGAAGGGCATCGACACGAGCCTGCAAGAACTGGCCAAGCGCCACCTGTGGATGCACTTCGCGCGGATGAATGCCCACGACGATTCGCCGATCCCGATCATCTCGCGGGCCGACGGCTGCTACGTCTACGACGAGGCCGGTAACCGCTACCTCGACGGGCTCTCCGGCCTCTTCTGCGTCAACGCCGGCCACGGTCGCACCGAGATCGGCGAGGCGATGGCCGCGCAGGTGGAGGAGCTCGATTTCTTCACGCTCTGGAGCTACGCCCATCCCAAGGCGATCGAGCTCGCGGCGCGGATCGCCTCCTATGCGTCCGGTGATCTGAACCGCGTCTTCTTCACCTCCGGCGGCTCCGAGGCCGTCGAGTCGGCCATGAAGCTGGGCCGCCAGTATCACAAGCTCCGCGGCAACGCCGCGAAGACGAAGATCATCGCCCGGGAGATCGCCTACCACGGCACCTCGCTCGGAGCCCTCTCGGCGACCGGCATCACCCCGCTGCGCGAGCCCTTCGAGCCGCTGGCGCCCGGTGGCTGCCACGTTCCGAACACGAACGACTACCGCTGGACCGAGGACCGAGACCCGCTCTGGGCCGCCGAGCAGATCGCCGAGCGGATCGAGTTCGAGGGCCCCGACACCGTCAGCGCCGTGATCCTCGAGCCGGTCCAGAACGCCGGCGGATGCTTCGTCCCCCAGGACGGCTACTTCCAGCGGGTCCGTGAGATCTGCGACGAAAACGACGTGCTGCTGATCTCCGACGAGGTCATCTGCGCCTGGGGCCGTCTCGGTCATTACTTCGGCCACGAGCGCTTCGGCTACCAGCCGGACATCGTCACCTGCGCCAAGGCGCTGACCTCAGCGTACGCCCCGATGGGCTGCATGATCGCCTCCGGCGCGGTCGCCGAGCCGTTCATGCAGGGCACCGAGATGTTCATGCACGGCTTCACGTTTGCCGGGCACCCCGTCGCCGCGGCCGCCGCCCTCGCCAACCTCGACATCTTCGAGCGCGAGGACCTGCCGGGCCACGTGCTCGCGAAGGAGGGCGAGTTCCGCGACATGCTGGAGAGCCTGCGGGACATCCCGATCGTCGGCGACGTCCGTGGAGCCGGCTTCTTCCAGGCCGTAGAGCTGGTCAAGGACCAGGACACGAAGGAGTCGTTCAACGATGAAGAGTCGGAGGATCTCCTTCGTGGCTTCCTGTCGGGCGAGCTCTATAAGCGTGGGCTCATCTGCCGCGCCGACGATCGCGGCGACCCCGTCGTCCAGCTCTCCCCGCCGCTGATCGCCGACACCGAGCAGTTCGAGGAGATTCACGAGGTCCTTCGCGGAGTCCTCACCGAAGCATCGGATCGCATGGGCCGCCACCATGGGGCTACGCGAGCGCGCCGTCAGCCGTAAGGATCTGGGTAGCTCCGTGCTCACCGTCCAGAGCCTGCTCGACGAGCTCGGCCTGCAGTCGGCCGCCGGCGAGGAGGCGGCGCAGAGCCCGGTCCGCTGGGTCCACATCTCCGAGCTCGACGACCCGACGCCGTTCCTGTCGGGCGGCGAGCTGATGCTGACGACCGGCATCCCCCTCCGCACCGCGGAGGCGCAGCGATCCTATGTGCGGCTGCTCTCCGAGCACAATCTCGCCGGTCTTGGGTTCGGCACCGGGTTCGATCACTCCGAGCTCCCCGAGGCCCTGATCGACGAGGCGCGCAAGCTGGACTTCCCGCTCTTCGAGATCCCATACTCGATGCCGTTCATCGCGCTCACCGAGAAGGCATTCGCCCGGCTCGTCAACGAGCAGTACGAGATCCTCCAGCGCGGGCTCGCCGTGCAGCGGCGCCTCGAGCGCCTCGTCCTCGAGGAGCGGGGCCTCGAGGAGATAGCGGGAACGATCTCATCAGCCGTCGGCGGCGCGGTGATGATCCTCGACGGCCACGGCGAGCGCCTCTCGGGGCGGGGCTTTCACCGCGAGCTGTCCGAGGACGCCGATGCCGCGGTTCGGCGCGAGGCCGTTGCGCACGGAAGCAACTCGACGGCGTTCGCCCCCTCGCATCCGTCTCTCACCGGGCGTGCGTTGGCTCAGCCCGTCGTCTCGCCCGGTGGCGGGCTCCCGCAGGCCTGGGTCGTGGTCGTGCGGGACTCGGGCGGGCTGGGAGACTTCGAGCGCCTCATCCTCCAGCAGGCGGTCGCGATCGTGGCGCTCGAGCTGATGCGCCGCCGCGTCGCGCGCGAGACCGAGCGGCGGCTCGCGGGCGACGTTCTCGCCGCTGCCCTCGGCGGCACCCTGGAGCCCGCCGAGCTCCGGCGCCGCCTCGAGCCGTTCGGCATCAGCGACGAGGCGGCGGTCCTCGTCTTCAGCCTCGACGATCCCTCGGCCGGCGAACCCGTTCTCGTGCAGTCGCTCGCGGAGTTCGGTTGCTCGGCCCTCGTGGCGCCTCATGCCGTCGGCGCCCGCGAGTTCCTCTGCGCGGTGGTCGACGGTTCCGAGGTCGCTCCGATGGATGCCGCGGCCGCGGGGCGGACCGCTCTCCTCGCCGAGCGCGGTCCCGTTCGGGCCGCCGCAAGTCGGCGCTCCTCGCCGGAGCACCTCAGGCACTCGTTTCACGAGGCGCGCTGCGCGCTCGAGGCGACGCAGTTCGCCAACGGGGCCGCGCCGGACGTCGCCTCGTGGCAGGACCTCGGTGCGTTCACCCTGCTCCTGTCCGTGCAGGACGACGAGGCTCTCGAGCTCTACTGCGAGAGCGTGCTCGGGCCGATCGAGAGCTCAGATGACGACTACGGGTCGGAGCTGCTGCGCTCCCTCGAGGCATTCATCGAGTGCAACGGGCAGTGGGAGCGCGCGGCGCGCGTGGTCTTCTGCCATCGCCACACCCTGCGCTACCGGATGCGGCGCATCGAGGAGCTGACCGGCCGCGACCTGTCCAGGGCTCACGACCGCATCGAGTTCTGGCTGGCCCTGAGGGCAAGGGAGCTCGTGGCACCGGTCCCCACCGGAGCCGAATCATGAGGGTCGCCGTCCTCGGAGCTGCGGGGACGATCGCTCCGGCGATCGTCCGCGACCTCGCGGACTCCGAGGAGGTCGAGGCCGTCGAGCTGCTTGACCTGCGGGGCGAGATCGCGGCGCAGGTGGCGCGCGAGTGGGGCGGGGGGAAGGCGACCTCTCGCGAGGCGGATGCCCGCTCCGGTCTCGCCGAGCTCCTGGGCGGCGCCGACCTGCTGATCAACTCCGCGAGCTATCGCGTCAACCTCGACGCGATGCGGGCCTGCCTCGAGGCCGGGTGTCACTACCTCGACCTCGGTGGCCTCTACCGGGTCACCGGGGATCAGCTCGCGCTCGATGCCGAGTTCGCGGATTCGGAACTGCTCGCCATGCTCGGAGTCGGCTCCAGCCCGGGCAAGACGAACCTCATGGCCGCGCGCGCGGTCCACGACCTCGGTCAGAAGCCGGAGGCGATCCACGTCTCGGCTGCCGGGCGGGACCTCGACCCCCCCGCGGGCTTCTCGACCCCGTACGCGCTGCAGACGCTGATCGACGAGTTGACCATGCCCCCGATCGTCCTCGATGGCGGCGAGCCGGAGGAGGTCGAGCCGCTGTCAGACGGCGGCGACATCGACTACGGAGATCCGGTCGGCGTCGCGTCGACGATTCGGACCATCCACTCCGAGCTGCGCACCTTCGGTGAGAGCTTCGGCTGCGGCGAATGCACCTTCCGGCTCTCCCTCACCCCGGCTCTGCTCGAGCGTCTGCGCGAGCTGACGACCGCCACTCCCGAGGAGATCGCCTCCGCCGCAGCGGATGTCGTCCGCCCCTCGTCGAAGACGCTCTCGATTCACATCATCGACGCGACCGCGAACGGCTCCGCCGCGCGGGCGCGGTGCCTCACTCCACCCCACGAGGAGTGGGGGCTAGGCGGCGGCATCGTCTCGACCGCGTCCCCTGCGGCCGCGGCGGCGCGCATGCTCGCCCGGGGAGAGGTCACCGCTCGCGGAGCGCTTCCGCCCGAGCGCTGCCTCGACCCCGACACGATGTTCGCGGAGCTCGAGACCCGGGGCTGTGTGTTCGATTTCGAAACCACGAAGGAGGGCTGATGAAGGTCGGTGTCCCGACGGAGATGAAGCAGGACGAGTACCGCGTCGCGATCACTCCGGCGGGCGTGCGCGAGCTGGTCGACCACGGCCACGACGTCCTGATCCAAGCCGGCGCCGGCGAGGGCTCGGCGATCTCCGATGCCGACTACGAGGCACAGGGGGCGAAGATGGCCCCCGACGCCGAGGCGCTTTTCGAGGGCTCGGAGATGATCGTCCACGTCAAGGAGCTGCAGGCCTCCGAGATCGAGATGCTGCGCGAGGACCATCTCCTCTTCACCTACCTCCATCTCGCGCCCGACCCCGAGCAGACGAAGGGCCTCCAGGAATCCGGCGCGACCTGCGTCGCCTACGAGACGGTCGAGGACGCGCACGGGCGCCTGCCGCTGCTCGCCCCGATGTCGGAGATCGCTGGCAAGATCGCAACCCAGGCCGGGGCGTTCATGCTCGAGAAGCCGCTGGGGGGCCGCGGGATCCTGCTCGGCGGGGTCCCCGGCGTCGCGGCCGCGACCGTGGTCGTGATCGGCGGCGGCGTCGTCGGCATGAACTCGGCCTTCATCGCGATCGGCATGGAGGCGGACGTCTTCGTCTTCGAGAAGAACATCGACCGGCTGCGTGAGCTGGACGTCTACTTCGGCGGGCGCTGCTCGACCGTCTACTCGACCACCCTGGCGATCGAGGAGATGCTCCCGCAGGCCGACCTGGTGATCGGGGCGGTGCTCGTCCAGGGCGCTCGCGCACCGCAGGTCGTCACCCGCGAGCAGCTCGGGCTGATGAAGCCGGGCGCCGTCCTCGTCGACGTGGCCATCGACCAGGGCGGGTGCTTTGAGACGTCGAAGCCGACAACGCACCGCGAGCCGACCTACGAGGTCGACGGCATCACTCACTACTGCGTCGCCAACATGCCCGGCGCGGTCCCGATCACGGCCACCTATGCCCTGACGAACGCAACGCTGCCCTACGCGATCGCCCTCGCCGACCACGGCGTCGAGGGCGCCGTCGCCAAGAACCCCGGCCTGCTCCACGGCGTCAACGTCGCCGCCGGCAAGGTGACGCACCCCGCGGTCGCGGAGGGAGTCGAGGCCGACTACGTCCCGGTCGAAGAGGCCCTCGGCTTCGAGAAGGCTCCCGCGAGCTGAATTCGCCTCGCAGGGCGGGGGTCGGGGCCGGGGGCGGATCGAGCCCGCGTCGCCGAGCGCGGCACCCGCTCGCGCCCCGAGTGTGTCGCCCTAGGGGGTCTAGGCCCCAAACTCGACACACTGGGCTCCGCCCCGGGCTGACTGCGGCCTCGCCTCGCCCTGACTGCCGCTCCGCGCCCGCCTCGAACCCCGTTGGACCCGCGCCGGCCGGCCCGCGCGGCGCTCGTGGCCGATCTCTACCCTGATCAGGGTGAACTCGCGTGGCTGGTGGGTCTTGGCGGGCGGCGCTCTGCTCGCCGCGCTCGTCGTCCTGCCCGCGGCCGGCGCGGCGCCCAAGGCGTTCGTGTCCCACTGCTTCGGGCGGGTCGCGACGATCACCGGCACCGACGGACCGGACTCGATCAAGGGAACCGACGGGGTCGATGTCATCATCGCCGGAGGCGGAGACGACACGATCGACGGGTTGGCGGGCTCCGACCGGATCTGCGCAGGGGACGGTGACGACACGGTTTTCGGCGGGCCTGGATTCGACCGGATAGCCGGCGGGACCGGGAACGACTGGGTCAAGGGCGACACCGGCAGCGACATCATTGACGCCGGCTCCGGCACCGACACCGTTCGTGCTGATCGCGGGAACGACCGGGTCGACGGGGGTCCGGGCGACGGCGACCGTGTCTTCGGGGATCTCGGCGACGACAAGATGGATGGAGGCAAGGGGAACGGGGATCAGGTCTCCGGCGGCTTGGGAATCGATGACGTATCGGGTGGGCCGGGGGACGGTGACCTCGTCAGCGGCGATTACGGGTTCGACCGGATGTCCGGTGGCGTGGGCAAGGGGGACATCGCCTCGTTCGCCTCGGCCGTTTCGGGGTCCGACGGCCAGGGTGTCACCGCCTCGCTGCAAAGCGGCAGGGCGACGGGAGACGGGAGAGATCGCCTGTTCCGGTTTGAGGACCTCGAGGGATCCGCCTTCGCCGACCACCTGCATGGCAACCGAAGGGACAACTCGATCGACGGCGGGCCCGGCGACGACGTGCTCGTCGGGGGGGAGGGTCGCGATCACCTCTTCGGCGACCAGGGAACCGACGCGTGCCGTCACGGGGTTCGCACCGATTGCGGGCGCGAGAAACCGATCGCGGCGCCCCTCTTTGTGCAGATCGACTCCTCCCCGGCCGGCGGCGGGGGGCTCGCAGTGGTCGGCCTCCGAGCCTCGAGCGGCCAGACCCTCTCCTTCGATCCCAGGGACGACACCTTCACGATCAGGAGCACGCGGCCGATAGCGATCGGCGACGGGTGCACCCGGGTCGGCACCGGGCGCAATCAGGTCGTCTGCCGTGTGGACGGCCCGGTCCGCGGCGTTGTGGGCGACCTCGGGCGTGGCAATGACCACCTGAGGATCACCGGCGGCCTCGCCGAGATCGACAGCGTGCGCATTTCGGGCGGCAGGGGCAACGACGTCCTCAAGGGCGGCGGTGGGGACGAACTGCTCGAGGCCGGCCCGGGGCGCGACCGCCTCGAGGGCGGGGGGGGATCGGACGGGTTGATCGGCAGTGTGCCGGGCCCGGACATCCTCATCGGCGGTGGAGGCGATGACCTGCTCGCAGCGGGAAGCGGATGTGTCGGCGGGCGCCTCGTCGGCGGCCCCGGCCACGACAACGCCTCCTTCGCGGAGACGCCGGCCCACTACGGCGTGCTGAACGCTTCGCTGACCCGCAACAGCGCCTTCATCACCGACAACCCGAAGTGCCGCCCGGTCGCGCTCGCCAAGTCCGACGAGGACCTCGAGGGCTCCTTCGGCCCGGACATCCTGATCGGGGACAACGGGCCCAACGGCTTCTACGGCCAGCCCGGCGCCGACCGCTTCTACGGGCGCGGCGGCAGCGACACGATCGGCGCCCGGGACCACGAGCGGGACCTGATCATCTCCTGCGGCCCGGGAACGAACGAGGCGGTGAGCCGAGATCCCAACGATCCGGGGCCAACCGGTTGCTGATCGCGTTGCGCGGTCAGGTGGAGGGAACTAAGGAATCGCCGTCGCTTCGCCTCGACCACACGGCCGCCCCGTCCCGCCAACCGGGCCGTGCTCGCCCGCGCGGGGCGTTGGGCCAGGTAGACCGGCACCGCCGAGATTCAGGATCACGAAGACCGCCACCACGTAGACGAGGGCGGGCTGTCCGGAGCGGATCACGGTGAATCCGGCGTCAGACGAGCAGCCGGGCGAGCGCCGTGACCACCGCCGCAACCGCGATCGCCGGCAGGATCGCCGTTCGTCGCCAGGCGAGGACGGCCCCGGCCGCAGCCACGCCGGCCGCTCTCTCATCGATCGCGAGGCCATCCGCGTCCGACACGGTCTCGACCACGATCAGGGCTCCGAGCAGCGCCGGCGCGAGCATCGCGATGACGCCTGCGGCACGGTCAGACATCTCGCGGGCGCCGAGGAGGACGGGCCCACTCGCCCGCACCAGGGCGCTGGCCACGGCGAGGGCGATGATCGTGACCCAGACGTCGCTCATGACGCCGCTGCCCTCTGCGACAGCCCGACCAGTGCGGCGGTCGATGCGGCGATGACCGGTATGCCCGCCGGCGCAACCGGGATGAGCGCAAAGGCGATCGCTGCTCCGAGGCACGCGGCGATGACTGACCGCGGCCCGCTGCCCAGCTCGCCCCCGACCAGCAGGGCCAGGAAGAAGGCGGGGAAGAGCGCGTCGAGGCCGAGCCTGCCGGGGTCGCCGATCGCATCGCCGGCGAGCGCTCCGGCGGCTGTCCCTGCCACCCACGCCGGGTACGCGACGGCGGTTGCACCGATCATGAACATGGGATCGAAGCGGCCTCCGCCGCGGTTGGACATGGCCCATGATGCGTCGATCATTCCCTGGCCGATCAGCGCCCGGCGCAGCGGCCCGCCCTCGATCGAGGACGCGAGGGCGATGCCCATCGGTAGGTAGCGGGCGTTGAGGAGGACTCCGGCGATGACGGCGGCGAGCGGCGACCCACCGGCGGCCAGGGTCGCGAGCGCCGCAAATTGCGCCGAGCCGGCGAAGACGATCGCCGACATGACGATCGGTGCCGCCACGCCCATGACCGGGCGCGCGAGAACTCCGAATGATACGGCCAGTACGAACGACGCGAGGGCGAACGGTAGTCCGGCCCTAGCCCCTTCGCGAAGGCTCAAATACTCAGATTCAGTAGCCCAGCGGGTGGCGCGCGACGTAGCCGCGGCGCGAGCGCATCTGCGCGCTCCAACCCGGTCCGTTGCCCGGGGTCATCGAGGTGTCCCAGCGGAGACCGGCGATGACCGCGTAGGCGTGGCCGCCGTTCGCATAGACGGTGATCCAGCGGCCCAGCCCCGGGGCGCCCCACCGCTCCAGGCTTCCGGAGGGCATCGGGCTGTTGATCAAGCGCCCACCGTGGAGCGCGAAGCTGACGGCGCCGGAGCAGTCATAGCCCCTGTCCCACCACCGGGCGTGCCCGCCACCCCAGATGTAGGGCTTCTTCTCGATCCGGTTGGCGGCCGCGATTGCGTTGCGGACCGCCATCGGCGCATTGGAGGGAGCTACCGCGAGCCCGTTGACGAGCTTGGCCTTGCCGATCGGCCCGCACGGAGCGGATCCGGCGGAGATGCCTCCGGCTCCAGGAGCGCAGGCTGCGCTCGCCCCGGCCGGGATCAGCGCCAGTGCGGCAACAGCCCCGATCAGCGCCGTCCCTGCCTTCAAGTTTGTAACGCGATTCGACAATCCGTCTCCTTCTACGGCCTACGGGGTTAGCTGACGGGCTGGCGCTCAAGGAGCTGCGCCTCCACAAACGGCGGTGGATTCGCCCCATTTCCCTTTCGGGACCAGAGCCTCAACGGTGAAGTTCTGGTTTGGTTCCCCCGATCTCCAGGTTCAGACACCCAGAGATTCGGCTCTACGGTTACTTGTTTCGCGGCAGGGTACACGTTTTCCTGGTCGCCTGCTCATAAAAAACTCATGAACGGCGCATTCCGCTTGGCAGAGCGGTTTGCGCTGCCTGGATGAATCAGGTGGCCGCGACCGGTGGCCGGGGCCGGGGGCCGCTGCCTAGGTCGAGCCGCTCGCCGAGGCGGGGTTGTCGGCGGCCCAGGCGATGATCGCCTTCGAGTCGCTCACGACCTCCCCGGTGTCGGTGACCAGCACAGGGACAGCCTGCTGGCCCGACAACCTCTCGACCTCACGGCGGCCGTCGGTGATCCACTTCACCGGACCGACGCCGTGGCCCCGGACCCTGATCACCTCCGGCTCCCATCCGGCTTCTCGAAGGGCCACATCCGCGTTGCGGCACGCGTGCCCTCCCGGGATCGGTACGGGGAACGTTCCCCAGCAGACGAATAGCTTCATGGGCTCGAGGCGATCCTGCGCCCGGTGATCGCGGTCGAATCACTGAGCAAGCGCTTCGGTTCATCACTCGCCGTCGACGACCTCAGCTTCACTGTCGAGCCGGGAACCGTCCTCGGCTTCCTCGGCCCCAACGGCGCCGGGAAGACGACGACCCTGCGGGTCCTCCTCGGTCTGGCGCGTGCAACCAGCGGGTCGGCGACGATCGACGGCGAGCCCTACGGATCGCTCTCGAGACCCACCGATACGGTCGGCGCCGTTCTCGACAGCTCCGGGTTCCATCCGGGGCGCAGGGGCCGCAACCATCTTCGGGTGGTCGCGCTGGAGGCGGGCCTGCCACCGTCCCGGGTGGACGAGGTCCTCCAGCTCGTCGAGCTCGACAGCGCCGGCGGGAAGCGGGTCAAGGGGTACTCGCTGGGGATGAAGCAGCGGCTGAACCTCGCCGGCGCGCTGCTCGGCGACCCTCGGGTACTGATCCTGGACGAGCCCGCCAACGGGCTGGACCCGCAGGGGATCCGCTGGCTGCGCGACTTCCTGCGCTCGATGGCCTCAGAGGGGCGGACCGTGCTCGTGTCGAGCCATGTGCTCGCCGAGGTTTCCCAGACTGTCGACCAGGTCGTGGTCATCCACCATGGCAAGCTCCGTGCGCACTCGACGCTCGCCGAGCTGACTCAGCGGGCGCGGGGCGGGGCCGCGGGCGTGCGCGTGCGCAGCCCGCAGGCCACGCAACTCGCGGAGCTCCTACAAGCCGCCGGCGCGACGGTCGAGAAGGCGCCAGAACTCGATGCGCTGGTCGTCTCGGCCTCGACCCTCGAACAGGTCGGCGAGACTGCCGCGGCCAACTCGGTCGTCCTGCACGAGCTGACCAGCGCCGGCTCGTCCTCTCTCGAGGACATCTTCTTCGAGCTCACGGGTGACGCCGAAGCCCCCGGGGTCGCGGAATGACATCACTGGTGAGCGGAGAGCTCCTGAAGATCCGGACCACCCGAAGCTTCTGGTGGACGATCGGGATCGTGGAGCTCCTGGTCGTCCTGCTGACGGTCGTACAACTCGTGAACGGGGTCGGCGACGAGCAGTCGGTGCGCGACCTGCTCTACACGCTGACCATCGTCGGTCTCTTCCTGATGATCATCGGGATCGTCGGCTCGGCCGGCGAGTATCGCCACGGGACGATCACCTCGAGCCTCCTAGTCGCGCCGAACCGAGCCCGCTTCCACATCGCGAAGGCCGTCGCCTACGCGATCACAGCCCTGGTCATCATCGTCCTGACTGCGATTCTCGTCCTCGCGATAACGATTCCCTGGCTCTCATCCAACGGCACCTCGATCTCCTCCCTCGGGTTGGGAGGGGGCGATCTCGCGAGTGTCCTGCTCCAGGTCCTCGCCTACTGCGTCATCGCGGCTGTGTTCGGCGTTGCGATCGGGGCGCTCGTCACGAATCAGGTGGCGGCGATCGTCGGGATCCTCATCTTCATGCTCGCCATCGACCCGATCCTTTCCGGTCTCGTCGACACCTACGGCAAGCTCAGCCTCTCGGGGATCATCACCTCACTCAGCGGTGGCGACTCCGGATCCGATGTGCTCTCGGCCGGGGTAGCTGCGGCGCTCTTCGCCGGATACTCGGCCGTGATTCTCGCGGCGGCGATCCTCGCAAGCGGGAGACGCGACGTCTCCTCGTGAGCTCAGCGCCACCCGGTGGGCGCCGCCGGCCCGCTGGTAGTTTGGGTTCGTGGAGATCGACGGCCGAACAGCGCTTCTCACCGGTGCAACCGGCGGTCTCGGGAGGGCAACCGCTCTGGCACTCGCGCGCGGCGGCGCGACGCTCGTCCTGAGCGCCCGCAAGCAGGCCGACATCGAGGCACTGGCCACCGAGCTGCCGGGCGAAGGGCATCGTGTGGTGACCGCCGACCTCGGCGAACCCGCCGGGGCCGAGGCGCTCGCGGCCGAGGCCGGCGATGTTGACATCCTGGTCGCCAATGCCGGCCTCCCCGCGACGGGGCGGATCGAGGAGTACTCGCCCGAGCAGGTGGGGCGCGCACTTCGCGTCAACCTGGAGACGCCGATCATGCTCGCCCGCGCGCTCAGCCCGGCGATGGTGGAGCGCGGGTCCGGACAGCTCGTCTTCGTCGCGTCGCTGGCCGGCAAGTCCGCCAGCCCCCGCTCGTCCATCTACAACGCGACGAAGTTCGGCCTCCGCGGCTTCGCACTCGCCTTCCGTGCCGATCTCGCCGGGACGGGCGTAGGCGTCTCGATCGTCTCCCCGGGCTTCATCCGGGACGCGGGAATGTTCGCCGAGGCGGGGGCGAAGGCCCCGCCGGGCCTCGGCACGGCCACTCCGGAGGCCGTGGCCGCCGGTGTCCTGCGCGCGATCGACGCCAACAAGGTTGAGGTCGCCGTCGCTCCGCTTCGCCAGCGCGCCCTGTCCCACTTCTCCCTCGCCACCCCGACCCTGACCACGAAGATCATGAGTGGTCCTCAGGCGCGGAAATCGGCAGAGGGCCTGGCCAAGGGCCAGACCGACAAGCGATGAACCAATCGATTAACAGAGGAGGCCCAGCTTGACCAGCGATTCCTTCGGCGCCCGCTCGACCCTCGAGGTCGGCGACCGCGAATACGAGATCCACCGGCTCGACGTGCTGCAGGAGCGCTTCGATGTCGTCCGCCTGCCGTACTCGATCAAGGTGCTGCTCGAGAACGTTCTGCGCCTCGAGGACGGGCAGTCTGTCTCCAGGGAGGACGTCGAGGCGATCGCCGAGTGGGACGCCTCAGCCGAGCCGAGCACGGAGATCCCCTTTCAGCCGGCTCGGGTCCTGATGCAGGACTTCACCGGCGTCCCGGCCGTTGTCGACCTCGCAGCGATGCGGGATGCGATGGAGGAGATCGGCGGCGACGCCGCCAAGATCAACCCGCTGGTCGACGTCGACCTGGTGATCGACCACTCGGTCCAGGTCGACGCTTTCGGCAACGAGCAGGCCTTCGCGATCAATGCCGAGCGTGACTTCGAGCGCAACCTCGAGCGCTACTCGTTCCTCAAGTGGGGCCAGGAGTCGTTCGACAGCTTCCGCGTGGTGCCGCCCGCGACCGGCATCTGCCACCAGGTCAACCTCGAGCACATCGCCCAGGTCGTCTACAGCCGCGACATCGACGGCTCCCTCAGCGCCTACCCGGACACGCTCGTCGGCACCGACTCCCACACGACGATGGTCAACGGCCTCGGCGTCCTCGGCTGGGGCGTCGGCGGCATCGAGGCCGAGGCCGCGATGCTCGGCCAGCCGGTCTCGATGCTCCTGCCGCAGGTCGTGGGCTTCAAGCTCGGCGGAGAGCTGCCCGAGGGCGCAACCGCGACCGACCTCGTTCTGACCGTCACCACGATGCTGCGCGAGCTCGGGGTCGTCTCGAAGTTCGTCGAGTTCTACGGCCCCGGCCTTCCGACTCTCGGCCTCGCCGACCGCGCGACGATCGGCAACATGTCACCGGAGTTCGGCTCGACCTGCGCGATCTTCCCGGTCGATGCCGAGACGCTGCGCTATCTGGAGCTGACCGGCCGCCCGACGGAGGTGTTGGAGCTGGTCAACGCTTACGCCCGCGAGCAGGGCATGTTCCACGACGAATCGTCCGAGGAGCCGACCTTCTCCGAGACGCTGGAGCTCGATCTTTCCTCGGTGGAGCCGAGCATCGCGGGGCCGAAGCGCCCCCAGGACAAGATCGCCCTGACCCACGCGAAGGACGCTTTCGCAGAGGCGATGGACGAGCTCGGCCCGGCCGACTACGGCGGCGCCGACGAAGCGAGCGACGAGAGCTTTCCCGCCAGCGACCCACCGGTGGAGACCCCCGGCAACGGCCAGGCCCGTCACGGGACCAACGGTGGCCACGACGGCCACAAGCAGAAGGCGGCGGTCGCCGAGCGCAAGCCGAGCGGCGACTCGATCGAGGTCTCGCTCGACGGTGAGACCTTTGACCTCGACCACGGGCGAGTCGTCATCGCGGCGATCACGTCCTGCACCAACACCTCGAACCCGAGTGTCATGGTCGGCGCCGGCCTCGTTGCCAAGAAGGCGCTCGAGCGCGGCCTGAAGCGCCGGCCGTGGGTCAAGACCTCGCTGGCGCCGGGATCGCAGGTGGTCACCGACTATCTGAAGAAGGCGGGCCTGGACACGGCGTTGGACAAGCTGGGCTTCAACCTGGCCGGTTATGGTTGCACCACCTGCATCGGCAATTCCGGCCCGCTGCCCGACGATGTCACCAAGGCAATCGGCGAGGCCGACCTGGTCACCTCGGCGGTGATCTCCGGCAACCGCAATTTCGAAGG